>CAIWCQ010000477.1 GCA_903911165.1 uncultured Actinomycetes bacterium
GCCGCCCCCCGGCGCGATCCCGAAGAGGTGGCGCTGGAACTGTTGCAGAGCGAACTCGGTGCCCGCCGAATCGACGGCTAGCTGGTTGTGGGCCCAGCTGGTTGTGGGCCCAGCTGGTTGTGGGCCTAGTAAGTTTTGGGCGCCTGCGTCTGCAGGAATGCGATGACACCCGAGGCGACGGCGTTCGCGTATTTCTGGCGCCCCTCCTCGCTCTGCATCAACGTTGAGTCCACCGGGTTCTTCATATTGCCCAACTCCACGAGAATCGATGGATATTGCGCGAGGTTCAACCCGGCGATATCGGCGCGCGGGTTGAGTCCGTCGGTCCCGATGTAGGTCGACGGCGGAATACCGGAGTTGAACAGTTGATCGCGCATGATCCGGGCGAACTGCACCGAAGGCCCGGCCTGGGTCTGGGTCAGCGGGGGATTGGAGTACAAGATGTGGAAACCTCGCCCGGTGGGCGGACCGCCGTCGGCGTGGATCGACACCACCGCGTTGGGGGAGAGGGCGTTGGCCATTGCGGCGCGTTCGTCGACGCAGGGCCCGACGGCGTCGTCGTTGCCGCGGGACATTGCGGTGCGAACCCCGAATTGGCTCAGTGCCGCCCGGATCCGCAACACGGTGTCCCAGTTGAAGGTGTGCTCGGCGTAACCATTCTCGGTGGCGGTTCCGGTGGTCTGGCAGTCCTTGGTGCCGCCGCGGCCGTTCGGCACCTGTCGCGTCATGGAGGCGTCGTTGGCGCCGTTGTGGCCCGGGTCGAGGAACACGATCATGCCGGCGACATTGCCGGGTGCGGCGTGGGAATCGGGCGCTGCCAGCGACGTCGTTGCCAGCAAGAGGCCGATTGCAGTTGCGGCCACGACACGACCGGGGGCGATCTTGAGCACGGGCGTCACGGTAAACCCTCGGCGTCTAGGCTGGGAAGTCACCGGCGGGTGAAACGCCAAGCCGCAACGAACTCGAGACCGAGATGCAAGGAGACCGTCATGCAACCCGGCATAACCCCCGGCGACCCCGGTGATCTGGGCGCTTTCGGCAGGCAGGCCCAGCAAGCCCAGCAGGCCCAGCAAGCACAGCAGGCCCTGGGTGATCTGCAATCGGCCCTGGCCCAGGCTCAGCACATGCAGCAGCACCTGCTCGCCGCCCAGCAGCAGATCGCTCAGACCGAGGTTCAGGGCCAGGCAGGTGGCGGTCTGGTCGAGGTCACTCTCAACGGCCAGGGCAAAGTGGTCGCGGTGCGAGTCGACCCCAGCGTCGTGGACCCCGCTGATGTCGAGACCCTGCAAGACCTGATCATTGGCGCACTCGACGATGCCGCCGAGAACATGCGCGACACGGTGAAGACGATTCTTGGTCCGTTGGCAGCAGCAGGCGGCCGTCCGCTTCCGGAGTCCTGACTTGATCCGTCATGTTTGAAGGCCCGGTTCAGGATCTGATCGACGAGTTCGGCAAGCTGCCGGGCATCGGGCCCAAGAGTGCCCAGCGGATCGCGTTCCATCTGCTCTCGGTTGAGCC
This sequence comes from uncultured Actinomycetes bacterium, assembly GCA_903911165.1. GTDB lineage: Bacteria > Actinomycetota > Actinomycetes > Mycobacteriales > Mycobacteriaceae > Mycobacterium. The sequence goes on from CAIWCQ010000477.1 coordinate 1,519, forward strand.
GCCCGACATCGATCGGCTCACCGCGGTGCTCGCCCGGGTACGCGATGGCGTCCAGTTCTGTGAGGTTTGCGGCAACGTCTCGGAAGCTGAGCGCTGCCGGATCTGCGCCGACGCCCGGCGTGACGGCACCTTGGTGTGCGTGGTCGAGGAGCCCAAGGATGTACAGGCCGTCGAGCGCACGCGGGAGTTCCGCGGCCGCTACCACGTCCTTGGTGGTGCGCTGGACCCACTATCCGGGATCGGCCCCGACCAATTACGGATTCGCCAGTTGCTCAACCGAATTGGAGAGCGGGTCGACGGCGTTGACATCACCGAGGTGATCATCGCGACCGATCCCAACACCGAGGGCGAGGCCACCGCCACCTATCTTCTGCGCATCCTGCGCGACATCCCGGGTCTGACCGTCAGCCGCATTGCATCCGGGCTGCCGATGGGCGGAGACCTCGAGTTCGCCGACGAATTGACATTGGGCCGTGCGCTGGCGGGCCGTCGCGCGATGGTTTGACCGGATCAGACCACTGTCTTTCGGCTCCACGGGGCGGTGGGTCGTAATAGTGTTCAACAGATGTACCTCACGGTCAACAGATGTACCTCACAGGGATTGTGATGAAGCGAGGGGTACGCGCCGCGCCGGGCGCTCGGTGGCTGTGGGTCGGCGTCCTCACCGCCGCGCTCGGCGGAACTGCGTTGATTGGCGGCGCCGGCGATGCCGCAGCCTCTCCCCGCGCTGACGCAACCAACGGGGACACCGCGACGGCAAGCACCCGACCCTCGGGTTCCGTCTCGGCCCGCGATGCCCGCAACACGAGGAGTGCGCCGCAACGGACCGATGTTCGACGTATGCCGTCGAGGCCCGCCGTGGCGGCTGCGCCCGGAACCGATTCGGTTCCAAAGGGTTTCACCGCCGTCTTCGCCCCGGGCCCGATACGGTCCGCCATTCTTGCGGCGCAGGCCGCCACGTATGGGTATCCGCTACTCGAGTTCGAGAGATTCAGGTCCGAGACGCCGGGACTGAACATCATCAGGTCCCAGACCGGTTTCGCGGCACCGGACGTGGTGCCCATCTGGCGCCCTAACACCGATACCCTCTACTCCCGCGCGACACTGGATCTGGGTGGCGGGCCGGTGGTGTTGTCCATCCCAGAGATGGGAGACCGCTACTTCAGCTTTCAACTCAACGATCCGTATACCAACGCGATCTCCTACATCGGCACCCGCACGACGGGTTCCGGTCCCGGCCGGTACGCCATCACCTGGGACGGCGGACCCCAGGTCGCCGTTGAGGGCGCCCAATCGGTGACCGTGCCCTACCGCAACATCGTGCTACTCGGGCGCACACTCGCCGGCGACGAGGCCGATCAGCGGCAGGCCGTCGCCCTTATGGATCAGTACAGCCTCACGCCCTCCGGTCCCACCGGCAGCCCGCCTCCCCGGACCCCAATGCCCTCCGGACTGGCCATGCTGGACGCGATCAGCGCCGCCATGGAACTCAACCCGCCGCCCGGAAGTGATGCCGCGATATTGCAGGCGATCGCGCGGATCGGCGTCGGCCCGGGGCTGCGGGTCGCCGATGCCGGCCTTGGTCCGTTGGCGAGAATCGCCGTGGATTTGGCCGTGCGCGCCGGGTTTGCGGCGGCTTCGTTTCGGACAGCGAGCAACCAGTACCTGGCGGCTCTCGGGAATCACGGGTGGGCGGCACCGCCATCCGCGATCGGCAACTACGGCACCGACTACAGGTTGCGCGCCGGGGTGTTCTTCGTAGGGCCCTGGGCGAACATTCGTGACGAGGCCATTTATCTTGGCGGCCTGCTTGATCAAACGCTGCGCCCCTTGAACGGGCGCAACAGCTACCAGATCTACTTCGCGCCCGGACAAGAACCTCCGACTGACGCGTTCTGGTCAGTCACCGTCTACGACCGCGATGGCGGCCTGGTGGCCAATCCGATCAACCGTTACAGCGTGAGCAGCAGCCGACCCGACGAGTTGGTACGTAGGCCGGATGGTTCAGTCGTGATCGTTCTGTCCCGGGACGATCCAGCCGACACCACGGTTAATTGGCTGCCGGTTCCCTGCGAAAGCTTCAGCGCCTACATGCGGCTGTACCTGCCACATGAGCCAGCACTGGATGGTCGTTGGCAGCCACCGCCCATCACTCGGCTCTAGTCACCGACGGCGACCTTGAATTCGCCGACGAATTGCCCTTGGGCCGCGCCCTGTCCGGTCGCCGTGCGAAGGTCTAGTGGCCTTGAGCAGGCAAGCGATTTAGGCCGCGCCGGCGGCCCCGCTCAACTCCGCTAAAGTGGCGTCGATGGTGTTTGCTGAGGTCCAGTCCGTCCTCCGCAGTTAATGGTATTTAATTAGTTCGGCCGTGCTCTCGCACCGAAGCCGCAGACCGCCGATTTAAGGACATTTATGACCTCGCCCAGTACCTCCGCCCGCCGCACCGCCATCGCCACAGTCGCCGCGGGTGTGTGCGCAGCAGCCCTGGCCGGCACTGGCCTGGGCACGGCACCCGCCGCCAACGCCACCTGCGCCTCGATTTTCGGCATCGGAAATGGGGGCGGCTGCACCAGCTCAATTTTTGGCGCTGCGATCGCCATCGGCGACGGCGCTACCGCCAATGCCAACGGACTTTTCGGGGCGGCCTTCGCGCTGGGAACCAACTCGGCCGCCCAGACCGGCGACGCGTTCACCTTCGGGATCGCACTCGGTGACGCGGCGACTGCCTCGGCGAATGGGTTGTTCGGTATCGCCACCCAGGTGGGCAGTAACGGCACCGCGACGACACAGGGTTCCGGAACTTTAGGCAATCTCGGGCTCAACATCGCTCTCAACCTGGGCAGCGCCGACGACATCAGTAACAATACCGTCACCGCGGCGGGGATCGGCAATCTGGCCGCGAACCTCTTCGGGCGGGCCAGTTCGGCTGGATCGCACGCGGTCAATTCGCAGGGGACGCTGGA
>CAIWCQ010000478.1 GCA_903911165.1 uncultured Actinomycetes bacterium
CGCGGCCGTGCTGAGGATGTCGGCATCGACGAGCTTGCCCCACAACGTGGTGTCGAACCGCTGTTCACGACCATCCAGTTCGCGTTGGTGCTGCGGCGTGCACACCGCTTCGGCAATGGTGCCGACCAGTCCGGAAAGGTCCTGCGCTGCCTCTGGTTTGGTGAAATCCATGTCGCTTCCTTGATTTCTAGCGATTGGCCCTGGGAAGACCCAGTGCCGTCATGCCGATGATGTCGCGCTGGACCTCGTTGGTTCCGCCGCCGAAGGTCAGTATCAGTGACGAGCGATGCATCCGTTCGACGCGGCCGCGCAGCAGCGCTCCCGGTGACTCCTGGCGTAGGGTGGCCGACGGGCCGAGGATCTCCATGAGCAGCCGGTAGGCCTCGGTGGCGAATTCGGTACCGAACACCTTGGCCGCTGAGGCGTCCGCCGCCGACGGTGCCTCGGCTTCGGCGGAGGCCAGTTCCCAGTTGATCAACTTCAGGTACTCGGCCTTGGCGTGGACGCGGGCCAGGTTGAGTTGCACCCATTCGGAATCGATGAGCCGCGCACCGCGGGCGTCCTTGGTGTTCTGCGCCCACTCACGAACCTGGTTGAGCGCGGTGAAAATCGGCTGTGCTGAGACCAAGGCCACCCGCTCGTGGTTGAGCTGATTGGTGACCAGCTTCCAGCCGCCGTTCTCCTCACCGACCCGATTACCGACCGGAACCCGCACATCGGAGTAGTAGGTCGCGCTGGTGCCGGCGCCGGCCATCGTGTGCACCGGCGTCCAGGAGAAGCCCTCCGCGTTGGTCGGCACGATCAGCACGGAGATGCCGCGGTGCTTCTTGGCCTCGGTGTTGGTGCGCACCGCGAGCCAGACGTAGTCGGCGTACTGGATCAGGCTGGTCCACATCTTCTGGCCGTTGATCACGTACTCGTCGCCTTCGCGGACGGCGGTGGTGCGCAGCGCCGCGAGATCGGTGCCTGCACCCGGCTCGGAGTAACCGATCGAGAAGTGGATGTCGCCCGAGGCGATCTTGGGGAGGTAGAACTTCTTCTGCTCCTCGGTGCCGAACGCCATGATGGTCGGTGCGACGCTGTTGATCGTTAGGAACGGGACCGGGGCGCCGGCGACGGCGGCTTCGTCGGTGAAGATGAGTTGGTCCATGGTGGAGCGGGCCTGGCCGCCGTATTCCACCGGCCAGCCCAGGGCCAGCCAGCCGTCGCGACCCATCTGCGCCACCGTCTCCCGGTAGACGTCCCCGCTGCCGTATTCGCCGCTGGTGGACATCAGGGCCTCGCGGCGCTCCGGGGTGATCAGGCCGGCGAAGTAGGCGCGCAACTCGCGCTGCAACTGCTCCTGCTCCGGTGTGTAGCTGATCCGCATGCGATCTGACCTCCGCGCTCGATGACTGTGGGCGACCCGCCGCCCCCCTTGGTTGTAACACGTTCTAGTCTGAGTTTCCAGCGGCGTCAGACCAGCGGCCGACAGATCCGGTCGTATCGTGGTGTTGCCACAGGGCCGGCACGCCACGGAGCCGGGACCAAAAGGAGGTAGTGATGCGAATCGCCGTCGACCGTGATCGCTGTGAGGGTAACGCCGTCTGTCTGGGAATTGCGCCCGAGTTGTTCGAACTCGACGACGAGGACTACGTGATTGTGACGGCCGACCCCATTCCGGCCGATCAGGAGGATGTGGCCGAACAGGCCATCGCCGAATGTCCGCGCGCGGCGCTGACACGCTTGGACTAGAGGTATTCATAATTTGAGCGCGAATGAGCAAATGACCGATCTGTCCGGTCGCGTTGCGGTGGTCACCGGGGCCGCGGCAGGCCTGGGTCGCGCCGAGGCGATCGGACTGGCCCGCTCCGGGGCCACCGTCGTCGTCAACGACATGGCGGCCGCTCTTGACGTTTCCGACGTGCTCGACGAGATCGCCGCCGCCGGCGCCAAGGCCGTCGCGGTAGCCGGTGACATCAGTGCGCGAAGCACCGCCGACGAACTCATCACCTGTGCCGAAGGCCTCGGTGGGCTCGATATCGTGGTCAACAATGCCGGCATCACCCGGGACCGGATGTTGTTCAACATGACCGATGAGGACTGGGACGCGGTCATCGCCGTCCACCTTCGCGGCCATTTTCTGCTTACCCGCAATGCCGCCACCTACTGGAGAAGCCGGGCGAAAGACACCGGCGGATCGGTGTACGGCCGAATCATCAACACCTCCTCGGAGGCGGGTCTGATGGGTCCGGTCGGCCAGGCCAACTATGGGGCGGCAAAAGCCGGCATCAGCGCACTCACCCTGACGGCGGCCCGCGCGCTGGGACGCTACGGAGTGTGCGCCAATGCGATCTGCCCCCGCGCGCGCACCGCGATGACGGCCGATGTCTTCGGTGCGGCACCGCAGTTGGCCGACGGCGAGATCGATCCGCTTTCGCCCGAACACGTGGTCAGCCTGGTGCGCTTCTTGGCCTCACCGGCAGCCGATGCGGTTAACGGGCAGGTGTTCGTGGTGTACGGACCAACCGTTGCACTGGTGGCGGCACCGACGGCCGAGCACCACTTCCACGCTGACGGCCAGTCCTGGGACCCGGCCGCGCTGAGCGCCGAGATGCGTGAGTACTTCGCTGATCGTGACCCCGAGCGCACCTTTGGTGCGACGGGACTGATGCCGGACTGACGGCTAGCCCGACTTGGTATCGGCCAGCGCGTCGAGAAACGATCTGGCCCAGCGGTCAAGATCATGGGTCAGTACCTGACGTCGCAACGCGCGCATGCGACGCCGGCCCTCCTCAGGTGTCTGGTTCAGGGCGGCCTCGATGGCGTCCTTGACGCCCTCGGGGTCATGCGGATTGGTCAGATAGGCCTGATGCAATTCGGCTGCCGCACCGGTGAATTCGCTGAGCACCAGAGCTCCACCAAGATCGCTGCGGCAGGCGACGTACTCCTTGGCCACGAGGTTCATGCCATCCCGCAGCGCGGTGACCAGCATGACATCGCTGGCGACAAAGAAGGCGATCAGTTCGTCGCGCGGTACGGCCCGGTGCATGTACCGAACCACCTGATGGTCGACCTCGCTGTATTCGCCGTTGATGTGGCCGACCTGTTGCTCGATGTCGTTACGTAATAGGCGGTAGCTGTCGACTCGTTCCCGGCTTGGCGTCGCCAGCTGAATCAGCACGGTGTCGTCACGCTTGGCCCGGCCTTCGGCAAGCAATTCGGCGAACGCCCTGAGCCGCACCTCAATGCCCTTGGTGTAGTCGAGTCGGTCCACTCCAAGCAAGATTTTCCGCGGGTTTCCCAACTCGGCCCGGATCTCCTTGGCGCGGCGACGGATGTTGGCATCACGTGCTCTGAGGTCGAGTTCCGCCGAGTCGATGGAGATGGGAAACGCGCCCACCTTAACTTTGCGATGACCGAGGTCGACTTCGCCGAATCGGGACCGCACCCCGATGGAGGCGCGTGACGTCTCGGCTCCGGCCAGTCGCCGCGCCAGGAGCAGAAAGTTCTGTGCGCCACCGGCGAGATGAAATCCGACGAGATCGGCTCCCAGTAACCCTTCAATGATCTCGGCGCGCCAGGGCAACTGCATGAAGATCTCGACCGGCGGGAACGGGATGTGCATGAAAAACCCGATGGTGAGGTCGGGTCGGAGGCTGCGCAGCATCTTCGGCACCAGTTGCAACTGGTAGTCCTGAACCCAGACCGTGGCGTTCGGGGCCGCAGCCCGCGAGGTGGCTTCCGCGAAGCGCCGGTTGACGTCGACGTAGCGGTCCCACCAGCGGCGCTCGTAGACGGGTTTGACGATCAGGTCGTGGTAGAGCGGCCACAGCGTGGCGTTGGAGAATCCCTCGTAGTAGTCCGCGACGTCGCCGTCGTCGAGTCGGACGGGATGAAGTTGCAGGCCGTTCTCGACGATCGGGTCCTCGTCGGCGTCGACCACGCCGGGCCAGCCGATCCATGCTCCCCGGTTGCGCCGCAGCAGCGGCTCCAGGGCCGTGACCAGGCCACCCGGGCTGCGTTTGAAGACAACGGTTCCGTCCGGCTGCGGCTCCATGTCGATGGGCAGCCGGTTGGCGACCACCACGAAGTCGGAGGCTCCGTCCCCTGGGGATCCGGCGGCTCCGGTGCCCACCTAGACCTCGAGCTTGGCAGGCCCAATACCGAGCATCGAGAGGAACACCCGGCATTCGTCGGCGTCGGTGGCATAGGCGGCCACCACGCGCCTGGCCTGGCGGGCCGTGTTGTCGGCCAGTGGTTCCACATCGACGATATCGGCGGGGTCAGTTTTTGCGGGCATGGTCCTAATCCTAGGACACGGCTTCGGGGCACTTGTGGCTGCCGGGCTGCTGGATTGATCCCTGCGCTGCTGGATTGATCTTTACGGGCTGCTGGACAGCGTGGACCGTGGCTGAACGGCGGGCATGCTGTCCTGGCCCATCGCGTAGCAGACCGCGGACTCCCAGCCGCCGGTGCACGGATAGCCGTTGATATTGGGCACCAGATTTTCGCCAACCCCGGACACGGTTGTCGAGGTCTCGACCCCGGTGCCGGAGTATTGCACCTCCCCGGCCGGAACGCCGGTCTCCACCTGGCCGGTGCCCGGAACGGGAACCGGTTCCGGCGCGGGCAGTGGCTCAGCCTGAGCAGTCGGAGCGGCCAGGGCCGCGACGGCCAGCATGGCGGCGGTCAACAGCGTGGCGTCTCGGAAATCGACCTGCATGACTACCCCTTCGCGAACTCCGACACCGGATGCCAAATACTACTGTCAGAGTCTCAGACCCGACCCATCTGGGTTTTCAGCTCGCGGCCCGATTGGATCGCGGTCAGACCGAAGGAGCGCTGAATGCAACTCTCGTTCACCGACCGGACCTACCTCGTCACCGGCGGCGGTAGCGGCATCGGCAAGGGGGTGGCCGCCGGCCTGGCCCTATCGGGTGCCAAGGTGGTGATCGTCGGCCGCAATGCCGAACGGCTTGCGGCGGCGGCCGCGGAGATCACCGAAGCGATAGCCTCCGCCGGGCCGACAGTCGGCGCTGTGATGGCGCAACCGGCCGACGTGACCGACGAGGATCAGGTCGCTGGCCTCATCGAGGTGGCGGTGGCATGGAACGGTGGGCTGCACGGCGTGGTGCATTGCGCCGGGGGATCGGAAACCATCGGCCCGGTCACCCAGATTGATTCCGAAGCCTGGCGGCGGACCGTGGACCTCAACGTCAACGGCACCATGTATGTGCTCAAACATTCCGCGCGGGAGATGGTCCGCGGCGGCGGCGGATCCTTCGTCGGTATCTCCTCGATCGCAGCGAGCAACGTCCACCGGTGGTTCGGCGCCTACGGTGTGAGCAAGTCCGCGCTGGATCATCTGATGATGCTGGCGGCCGACGAACTCGGCCCGTCCTGGGTACGGGTCAACGGCATCCGGCCCGGACTGATCCGCACCGAACTCGTGGAGGTGCTGCTGAGTTCTCCGGAAGTCAGCGAGGATTACCGCCAGTGCACTCCACTGCCGCGGGTCGGTGAGGTCACCGATGTCGCGAACCTGGCGATGTTCCTGCTCAGTGACGCGGCCGGCTGGATCACCGGCCAGGTGATCAACGTCGACGGCGGTCACGGACTGCGGCGCGGCCCGGATCTGTCGGGGATGCTGGAACCCCTCTTCGGTGCCGATGGACTCCGCGGTGTGGTCTGAGGTGTGCGATGACCTCGCTGCCGCGTCCTGATACACCCGGCCCGGGCCAGGAGTCGGTGTGGGACTACCCGCGGCCACCGCGGCTGGAACGTTTTCGGGGACTGGTCACCGTGGAGTTCGCCGGTAGGGTGATCGCCTCCACCGACCGCGCCTGGCGGGTCCTGGAGACCAGCCACCCGCCGACCTATTACCTGCCGCGGGAGGCGTTCGCCGACTCGGTACTGCGTGACGCCCCCGGCCAGTCGTGGTGCGAGTGGAAGGGCCAGGCCCGCTACTTCGACATTGTCGCCGGGGCGATGATCGCCAGCAAAGCGGCGTGGAGTTATTCCACGCCGACGCCGGATTTCGAGCCGATCACCGATGCTGTAGCCGTGATGGCCGCCCAGATGGACCGCTGCACCGTCAACGGCGAAACAGCGGTGGCGCAACCAGGTGGCTTCTACGGCGGCTGGATCACCAGCGGAGTCGTCGGACCGTTCAAGGGCGGCCCGGGCACCGCGGGTTGGTGATGACCAGCCCATTATGACCGGTTCACCACGGCGAAACACGGCCGAAACATCCCTGCCGCGTCTCTGAAACACCACCCAGACATTCTCTTCGGCGACCGTCGAAGGAGTTTCGAAGTTGGACATCGATCCCGCAGCCACTGCGTGGCTGCTAACCAGTACCGCACTCGTGCTGCTGATGACGCCGGGGCTGGCGATCTTCTATGGCGGCATGGTGCGCACCACCGGCGTGCTCAACATGATCATGATGAGCTTCATCTCAATTCCTCTGGTTACCGTGGCCTGGCTGCTTGTCGGCTACTCGCTGGCATTCTCCGACGGCGGCGTGAATGGGTTCGTCGGCGGCTTGACGCATGCCGGGTTGCGGGGGATAGGTCCGGATACCGCGCACGGTGCGGTTCCCGAACTGCTCTACGTCACTTTCCAACTGAGTTTCGCGATCATCACCGCCGCCCTGATCAGTGGCGCGATCGCGGATCGTGCCAAATTCGCGGCCTGGATGGTGTTTGTTCCAATTTGGTCGGTGGCGGTGTACGCGGTTGTGGCGCATTGGGTTTGGGCTCCTGGCGGTTGGCTGTTCAAGATGGGCGTGCTCGACTACGCGGGTGGGCTGGTCGTCGAGATCGTCTCCGGGGCCTCGGCACTGGCACTTGCGCTCGTTCTGGGTCCCCGAATCGGTTTCAAAGTCGAGGCGATGCGTCCGCACAACCTGCCCTTCGTGCTTCTCGGCGTCGGCTTGCTGTGGTTCGGTTGGTTCGGATTCAACGCCGGCTCGGCGCTGGCGGCCGATGGCATGGCCTCGGCCATCCTGCTCAACACATTGCTTGCCGGCTGCCTGGGCATGCTGGGCTGGCTTTCGGTCGAACAGCTCCGAGACGGAAAGCCGACCACCTTCGGGGCCGCCTCGGGTGTGGTCGCCGGTCTGGTCGGGATTACGCCATCGTGCGGCACGGTGAACCCGTTGGGCGCGGCGATCGTCGGCCTGCTCGCCGGCATCGTGTGCTCGTTCGCGATCGGTCTGAAGTTCAAACTCAACTATGACGACTCGCTCGACGTGGTGGGAGTCCACTTCGTCGGCGGTGTCGTGGGCGTGCTGCTGATCGGCCTGCTGGCTACCGAAGTGATGACCGGCGGTGCCCAGGGTCTTTTCTTTGGTGGTGGGCTGGTGTTGCTCGGCAAACAGGCAATGGCGATGGTGGCGGTGGCCGGCTACGCCTTCACGGTGAGCTACGCCATTGCCGCGTTGATCGAAAGACTCATGGGCTTCCGACTCAGCGCGGAGGACGAGGCCAACGGGGTTGACTTCACCCAGCACGCCGAGACGGCCTACGCCGAGGGTGTCTACGGCCAGCAGCAGTCCCGCCGTTCGCTGTTCGCGCCGCGACCGGATGGCTCCGAATTGGACGGTTCCAAACTGGACTGAGGTGACTAACGACGGCGCAAGCCTCGGTACCATTTCGCGCATGCCGTTGGCCAATGGCGATTACTTCGCCGGGTATCAGATCCTCAGACCGCTTGGTTTCGGCGGCATGGGTGAGGTCTACCTGGTCGCTCATCCGCGGCTGCCGCGTCATGACGCACTGAAGATCCTGCCCGCCGAGATGTCGGTCGACTCTGAGTTCCGGGCTCGCTTCAATCGGGAGGCGGAGCTTGCTGCAACGCTCTACAACCCGCATATCGTGGGAATCCATGATCGCGGCGAGTTCGAGGGCCAACTGTGGATCTCGATGGACCACATCGATGGTCCGGACGCCGGAAAGCTGCTTCGCGAGCATTATCCCACCGGGATGCCCGCCGCCGACGTGGTCGAGATCGTCTCGGCGGTTGCGGACGCACTCGACTACGCACACGGTCGTGGTCTGCTCCATCGCGACATTAAGCCGCCCAACATTCTGCTCACCAGACCTGACCGCGGCCGGCGTCGGGTTCTGTTGGCGGACTTCGGAATCGCCCGCAACGCCGCCGAGGTCAGCGGGCTCACCGACACCAACGTCACATTGGGAACAGTGAACTACGCAGCTCCCGAGCAGCTCACCGGTGCGGTCATCGACGGCCGGGCCGACCAGTACGGTCTGGCCGCGACCGCCTATCACCTGCTGACCGGGTCACCGATGTTCGGTGCGTCCAACCCCGCGGTCGTGATCGGCCGCCATCTCAATTCCCCGCCGCCCCGGTTAAGCGATGTTCGACCGGACCTGGCAGCGCTTGATCCAGTTCTGGCCAAAGCGTTGTCGAAGCACCCCTACGAACGTTTCCAGACTTGCACGGACTTCGCCAACGCGCTGGGGCATGCCACGTACTCGACCCGCAGTCGACCGCTGCCATCTGCTGCGCCGACACCACCGCCGCATCGCGAGCAGGAGGCCGGCCCGCCTGGCACCTCGATCCTGCCTGTCGACTATTCCGCGGAGGGGATCGAACACCAACCGGTGGTCGCCACCGCGTCACCGCCGCGCTGGCCGTGGGCACTGGCCGTCCTCGCGTTGGTGATGATCCTGGGTGCGCTCGTCTTCGCCGTGTGGCCCCGAAGTCAACCTGAGCCGGCCACGGCGGCTCCGTCGGCATCGATATCGCGTTCATCGAGCGCGCTGGGTACCCCGACCAGTTCGACGCCCCCGGCGACCCCGGTGACCTTCGAGTCCATGCGGGACTTGGTCACCGGCTTCTACAGCGAACTTCCCGCCAATGCGGCGGGTGCGTGGGACAGGTTGGACAGGCATTATCAGCAGCGCGCGGGTCAGGCGGACTACCTGAACTTTTGGGGATCGATCGAGTCGGTATCGCTGATCTCGGTCACCCCGCGGGATCCGACCAGCGTGGTCGCGCGACTTCGCTACGTATTGCGTGATGGCGGAATCGACACCGAGGATCGGTGGCTGTCGGTGGTTGCGTCCGACGGGCGGCTTCTGATCTATGACTCCGAGCGGATCGGTCCCGCTTAGACGCCTGTCAACAGATGCGGTCGGCAATACGCGCACATTCCCGACCCGAGACTGGGATACCCGCACTGCGGGCACGTTCCCACTCTCGCGGTCGGCGCGTGCTCGTGACCGCGCAGGCCTGAGAGCACCAGATCGAGCTGTTTGAGTTGTCCTGCCATGACGTGCAGACGTGTGGTCAGTTGCTCACGCTTGGCTTCCAGAGCGGTTTGCGTGCAAGACAATTCGCCGGCCGGCATTTCTTTGATGGCGAGGCCGGTCGCCCGACCGCGCTGCCACTCAATGGCTGACAACTCGCGATCGAGCCCGTCGAGTTCGGCAGCGACACCACGAAGCACGTGCGTCAACTGGTCGCGGTCAGCCTGCATCCAGGTCAGCGCACCGGAGTTAGCCGGTCGATCAACATCCGGAGTTGTGAAGGCTGAGCCGCGCAACAGTAGATCCCTTCGGGCCTGTTCGATCGAGATCGTCGAGGGTAAATTAGCACCGCGGGTGGCGATCAGTGAAATCTTTGCCAAAATCGCTGATGAACGACGAGTACGGGTCAGTCCGTGCTAGTCATCGGGTCCGCTCACGCCCGGCGCCGATTTCGCCCTTGTTAACCTCGTGCCATGCCACGAAAACTCAGTGACGAACAAATTGAGGCGTACCTCGATAGCCGCCCATGCTGGGCGATCCTGAGCACTATCGATAATGATGGATTTCCGCACTCCGTACCCCTTGGATACTTTCGCCTTGGCCGCGACATCATCATGGGTGTGCGAGACGGGACACGCAAAGTTGCCAACGTGGAATGCAATCCGAACGTGAGCATCCTGCTCGAAGACGGCACCAGCATGGCGGACATCCGGGGAGTGATGTTCCAAGGTCGCGCCCGCATCGTGCGCGAACCAAGCGAAGCACTTCAGCTTGCAAGGGAAGGTGCCCGGGCGCGGGGCGTGCCAGAGCCCGAATGGCCCACCGCGCCTAGACCGGGTGCCGCCTACATCCGCATGACACCCGTTCGAACTGTGTCGTGGGATTACGCAAGTCCCGCGGCCGACGAGGCTTAGCGTCGCCCACCGATCGCTGGGACGCGTCGCGCTGTGCTGTTCAGTCGCGGGCGGCGGAGATGAATTCGTCGCGAAGCGCGGCCACATAGTGGTGGATCGAGCGGCGGCTGTCGAAGGTGTCGGGGAAGGAGAAGGTGACGATCGTGGCGTCGGAGTTACGGGTCACCCAGACGTTGATCCCGCCTTGATTGAGGTCGTCGATGAACATCCCCAGGTTGTCGGCGTTCGCCGCGGAGAGTTTCCGGAAGTCGAAGATTGACACCATCATCGGCCGGCTTGAACCAGCGTCGGTGAGTTCGTCGGAGTCGACCAAGTCGAGCACGCGGTCGAAGGGTACGGCCGATAGGTGTTTGTTGGCATCGAAGGATTTTTGCGCTGATCGTGCTGTTTGGCCGAAGTCGTTCGCGGTGACTTCGACGGAAATGGGAAACAGGCTGGCGTACCAACCGGCGCTGATCGCCTGGTCCTCGGTTCGCGTGTCCAGGGGACTGAGGATGTGAACGGTGCCGGCGTGGGTGAACTGGTGGTCGGCGATCGCGGTGCATGCCAAAACTCCCCCGCTGAATCGCGCCCCGGCCCGGCGGCACGCATTGTCGAAGGCTTCGGTCTGCGCCGCATTGAGGAGTTCCACGGTGAAAGACCGCCCGGAACCGTCAGCGGCGCTGCCCAACTCCAGCGGGAAACTCGGCCATTCACCGTCGGCTTCGATGGCGAAGTTCACCCAGTCCTTGATCGTCCGGGAGTCGCTGGTGAGGGTGTCGACTTCGACGTGTTGGCGCGCGGTGAAGTCGCGGTAGCTGCTGGATTCGGGTTCGGCCCCGCCGCTGTCGCAAATCAGAGCCCGGTAATCCTGGGTGATGTCCTGGTAGATCACCAGAGACGAAGTTCCGTCGGTGTGCAGGTGGTCGATGTTGGCGTAGACGGTGAAGTGGTCTTCTTTCTGGATGACGCCGAAGGTGAAGCAGTCCCATTCCAACGTGTCCGGGGTTGCCGTGAGGACGTGCTCCCGGATCTGGTCGTGCTCCATGAATCCGAGCACCGCGGGGGAGAATTCGATGTGTTCGGGATTCTCGATGGTGCGCCGGATTATGTCGCCTTCGTCGTTGATGTGGAAGGCGCTGTGGTAGGTGTCGTGGCGGCGCAGGTGGGCGTTGATGGCGCCGGTCATCGCTGCGATGTCACACCAGCCGGCGACGTTCCAGGACGTCAGGATGAGCCGTGGGGTTCGACGTTGAAGTTTCCGAGCGGAGTGCGCTGAGCGGAGATGCTGCCCCTGCTGAAAGGTGGGCGGGAGAGGATCGTCAGGTGCTAGCGCCGCGAGTTCCCGGCTGTAGGGCGACGCCGTCCATTCGGTGACGATGCCTCGTCCGGGGTTCCAGCTGCCGCTGATGGAACCAATAGCGACCATGTTCTGCGGCTCCTGTTGTGCAGCGGCAGTGATTGCGGCGGCGTTGGCGGCGCGAAGTGGCCGGTCAAAAAAAGTTCATGCACTCGGAAGGGCTGAACTGACGGATTAAGCTTACAGGGCGGTAACCGCAAGGGCGGAAACCTACGGGGCGGAAAGCGGTGCAGCTAGGCGATTGATCGCAGCGCACCAGCGGGAACATGCCCGATTGGGTAGACCGGCACGACGTAGGCATGCGGGGACACGAACCCGGCAAGAACGGCGACGGCGCCGCGGGGAACCGTCACTGGCACCGCGCGGCCCGGAACCTCAACGACCCAGGTCCCCGGTCCCACGTCACCGGCGTAAACCGGCCGCTTGCGCGGGTCGAGAAGCAGTGGCGACGGGGATAGCGCCTGGCGGGCATTCGTCTGATCGGAGCGATCGCTGCGCGGACCAGCCCACAGGTAATCGTGCGGATTCACGTTGATCATCTTCCCGGCCCCCCACTGCAGTAGCGGTGTCGTCAGTGTTGTTTTCTGCCGAACTTTCAGTGAATTGTTCGGCATCGGGGCGGTATCGCGTTAGGGACGAAAGTCCCCCTGCTACTGGCAAAGGCACTCAACTCACCCTGACACGCAGGGCGGGGGAACGGCGAGTCCAGCTCAGAGATGATTTTTTTGGAGCCCCCTGTCAGGATTGAACTGACGACCTTTCGCTTACAAGGCGAGTGCTCTACCACTGAGCTAAGGAGGCGGGCGCGACCTCTGCGATCCGGTTTCGCCGAGTCAGTAGCCTAACGGGCCGCCGAGGCAATCTGAGTTCACTCCGCGTC
>CAIWCQ010000479.1 GCA_903911165.1 uncultured Actinomycetes bacterium
CTGCTTGTCGGGGTCGCCGGTCTCCCAGTTCTGTCGCTGGTTGAGGATGGTGTCGACGCAGACCGCGGTCTTGCCGGTCTTGCGGTCGCCGATGATCAACTGACGCTGACCGCGCCCGATCGGGGTCATCGCGTCGATCGCCTTGATGCCGGTCTGCAATGGCTGCCGGACGCTCTGACGTTGCACCACTGACGGCGCCTGCACCTCCAGGGCGCGGCGGGTGCTGGCCGCGATGTCGCCGCGGCCGTCGATCGGCTCGCCCAGCGGGTTGACCACCCGGCCCATGAAGGCGTCGCCGACCGGAACTGAGAGCACCTCACCGGTGCGCTTGACCTGCATGCCCTGCTCGATCTTGTCGAACTCGCCGAGGATCACCGCCCCGATGCTGTGCTCATCGAGGTTGAGCGCCACGCCGAGCACGCCGCCGGAGAACTCCAGCAATTCCTGGGTCATCACCGAGGGCAGGCCCTCGACGTGGGCGATACCGTCGCCGGCGTCGATAACGGTGCCGATCTCCTCGCGCCCGGTGTCCGCCTCGAAACTCGAGACGTAGCTGGCGATGGCGCCCTGGATGTCGTCAGCGGAGATTGTCAACTCTGCCATGGCTTCTCGTCTTCCTGCCTTCTTGTCTTGGATGGATCGTGGCTTATCGCCCTGCCCCGGGCGGCTCTAGTCGGGCGGCTCTAGTCGGGCAGCCTCGTCGCGGCTGCATCCAGCCGGGAAGACAGCGTTCCGTCTATCACCTCGTCACCGACCGCGACGGAGAGCCCGCCGAGCAGTTCGGGGTTGACGTTCAGTTGAACCGAGACGGGCTGGTGGTAAACGCGAGCCAGCACCTCGGACAACCGCCGGCGCTGCGTGTCGGTCAACTCGTCGGCCGCCTGCACCTCCGCGACGATCTCGCCGCGTCGCGCTACGGCAAGCTGGGCAAGTTCCAGGACCGCTTCGTCGGCGCGCTGACCGTGCAGCAGTTCGACGGTCTGAGCCAGCAGTGCCGCGGCCGTCGGGTTACTGCCACCGGCCCGATCGAGTACGCCGCGCAGCAGCGAAACCCGTTCCGAGGCCGGCTTCGAGTAATCACCGAGCAGGCTGTTGAGCCTCGAATCGGTTTGCAATACCCGGCCGAACCGGAAAAGTTGCTCGGCTACCTCGTCAGCCTGATGCTCACGCTCGGCGCGGACCAGCAGGCTGAGCCGGGCGACGTGCTCGACGCCCGCGCTGAAGTCCTTGGTCGCCGACCAGCGCACCGAGACCGCAGTGTTGAGCAACTCGATGGTGTTGGAGCCGACCTTGCCGCCGAGCAGTCGCGCCAGCAGACCCTTCTTGGCCTCGGTCTCCGCGGTGGCCTCGGCGAGATGACGGGCCAGGATCGGCTCACGGGCCAACAGTTCGGCCACCGAGCCCAATTCGCCGGACAGAGTCGACAGTTCGTCGGTGCTCAGCGTTGCGGCCATCGAGTCGAAACGCTCTACCAGTGCGGCTTGCGCGTCCCGGCTGGCCGAGCGCATACCCGGGGTGCCGATCTCCGGGGTGAAGGCGGCCGGCGCCATCGACTCCAACTCGTCGAGGAAACGATCCACGGTGGCTGCTCGCGCCTGAGGATCAGAGACATGCGCCCGGACGAGTGCGTCCGCGCGCCGCACTGATTCGCTGCCAAGGCCGGTGCGCAACTGGCGGATCACCTGCGACCGCAACAGCGAAACCTGCTGACCGCCTTGGATTTTGATCCGCTCGACCTCAACATCGGCCTGGGCGCGCAATTGCTCGGCAATTCGGACCGAGTCCGAACGGGCCTCATCAACGATATGGCTGGCCTCGGCCCGGCCGTCGGCGACGCGCTGAGCGTGGTGGGTGTCGGCGGCGGCAAGACGTTGAGTCGCCGTCGCGCTCTCGGCAAGCTGGGTGCGCACGGCCTCCTGCTGAGCTGCCATCAGACGACGCACCGGCGGGGCAACGTACCGCTTCATGATCCACACGATGACGGCGAAGCCGACGAGCTGACCGATGAATGTCGACATCGCGGCTACCGCCCGGCCGTCGGACTGCCGGCCACGTCGACGCCGAGCACCCGGCCCGCAAGTGTCGCCGACAGGGAATCCACCGATGACCGCAGATCGTCGGAGATGGCGTCGCTGGCGAGTTTGAGTTCCGCGTTGGCCTCCTCTACCACCCCGGAGACCTCGTCGTTGGCCTGCGCGCGCATCTGGTCCAGCTCGCTGCGGCCCTCGGCTCGAACCTCGTCCCGGATCGCTGTGGACTCGGCGCGCGCCACGGCCAGCTCGTTGCGGTAGTCCGCCTCGGCGGCCGCCTCCTGATCGACTGCCCTGCGGTTGTCCTCCGCGGTCTTGGCGATCATCCGCTCCCGTTCGCCGAGCACCTTCTGCACCGGCGGCACGACGAACTTGCCGATCACGCCGAGCACGATCAAGAAGATGGCCAGCACGAAGAAGAAGGTGCCGTTGGGGATGAGGAAGTTACTGGTGCCGCCTTCCTCCGACGCCACCAGGGTGACGCCGGCCTCCCCTATTGCAGAGCGCATCGTGAGTTAGGACGCGCCGGGCGTGGCGAACACAAACAGTGCCATGAACGCCAGGTTGATGAAGTAGGCCGCCTCCACCAAACCGACGGTGATGAAGAACGGGGTGAACAGCCGGCCCTGGGCCTCGGGCTGCCGGGCGATGCCCGAGATCAGGGCGTTGCCGGCGATGCCGTCACCGATACCGGCGCCGATGGCACCGCCGCCCAGGATGAGTCCGCCGCCGATCAGGGCGCCGGCAACGATCTGTGGGTCTGCCATTGGTTATCCTCCTTGGTTGCTGGTAGGACGTCTACCAGTGCTGTGGGTGGTTCGTGGGCGAACGGGATGTATCAGTGGTGCTCCTCATCCAGTTCCATGGACTGGCTGAAGTACAGGATCGTTAGCAGCGCGAAGATGAACGCCTGGATCAAACCCACGAATAGGTCGAAGGTTTTCCAAATCGCATTGGGCGCCCACATGATGTACGGCGGGAAGAGTGCGATAAGGGCGACCATGATGCCACCGGCGAAAATATTGCCGAAGAGTCGCAGCGACAACGAGATCGGCTTGGCGATCTCCTCGACGAGGTTGATCGGTGCGAGGAATGCCACGTGCCCCTTGAGGACTTTGATCGGGTGGCCGATGATCCCCCGCCGCCACACCCCGGCTGCGTGATAGCAGATGAACACGAACAGGGCGAGTGCCAGCACGAAGTTGATGTCTGAGGCCGGTGGCTTGAGGAGTTCCCGGGTTTGCCCCTCGGCGTTGCTGTACTGCACGGGCAGCACTGAGATCCAGTTGCAGATGAGAATGAACACGAACAACGTCACCGCCAGCGGCAGCACGAACGGGGCGATTTTCATGCCGATCGCGCCCTCGATCTGCCCGCGCATCTGGATGGTGATGGCCTCCCAGAAAAGCTGCACCCCGCCGGGCACCCCGGTCGAGGTGATCTTCGACTTCAGGAAGAACGCCAACCCGATGGTGATGACGGCCGCGATCGCGGTGGCCAGCACCGTATCGGTGTTGACGGTCATGCCCAACCACGTGGCGGTGGTGTGGTGGCCGACCTCGATGGCGCCCTCGGCGAGGATCCGTTCGGTCATGGTTGCTAATCCTTGAGCATGTCGTCGGCGCGTGAGGCGGAAATGGCAGCATTGGGTGCGCCGACGGCCGGATCGTCGGCCGGATCGTCGGGGTCGCCGGTACGGATCTTCTTCCACACCGGGAGCGCGGTGCTCACCACCAGCAGGATCTGGAACACCGCCAGACCGAACAGGACGCCGATGCCGGGCGGGCGGAAGACGAATGCGATCGCCAGGCCGATCGTGGTGACGATCAGCAGGCGGGTGGCAGAGTTCAGTGCCATCTTGCGCTTGACCGGATTGGCGCCGGCGGTAATGGACGTCACCGAGCGATACACGAGCAGTGCGTTGACCAGGCCCAGACCCAGCCCGATGCCGAAGAACACCCCGATCATGGCGTGGCCGCTGATGGTGGCCAGGGCGACCGCCACCGCCGTGAGGGCGGCGCACAGGCCCAGTAGCCGGACCGGACGGAAGGCGACGGACGGAAAGACCAGCGGCGCATCTGGCGCTGGCGTCGTCACACGTTTACTCGCAATCGCGTCGGCGTCAAAACGGATGTGACCGGCGGTCAGGCAGCAACCTATCACAGCCAAATTGGTATGCCGCTGCCCACTACTTTCCGTCATAAAGGCTGTCGGACAGCTTCGTCAGATCGTCGTCATCGCGACGAAGCAGCGGGATGACGGTGACCACTACCGCCACCACGATCGCGGCTAGCATGACCGCCCCGGTGTAGCGCGGGTCGAAGAAAATCGTGCTTGCGGCGCCCAGGGCGACGATGCCCACCCAGAGGTAAATCAGCAACACCACCCGGCGGTGGGTGTGGCCGATCTGCAACAACCGGTGGTGCAGGTGCATCTTGTCCGGGCTGAACGGACTGCGCCCGGCGCGGGTCCGGCGGACGATGGCCAGCAGCATGTCCAGGGCCGGCACGAACATCACGGCGACCACCAGGAGGAACGGCGAGAGCAGTGCGAAGACGTCGCGCGCGCCGTAGGCGCTCTGCGAGATCGGGCCGGCCGCGGTAGTGGTGGCGGCGGCGAGCATCAGCCCCACCAACATCGAACCGGAGTCACCCATGAAGATCTTGGCCGGGTGGAAATTATGCGGGAGGAATCCCAGACAGGCGCCGGCCAGCACCACCGAGATCACCGCCGGTGGATAAAACAGCACGTCGCCGCCATGGTCGCGTAGCAACCCGACCGAGAAAATGCAGATGGCCAGCGCAGTGATCAGGCCCAGGCCCGCGGCCAGGCCGTCGAGTCCGTCGACGAAGTTCATCGCGTTGATCACCGCGACCGTCAGGGCCAGGGTCAGCAGGATCGAGGACACCTGATCGAGCACGATGGTGCCGATCCCGCCGAACGGGATGTAGAACACACTCCAGGCGACACCCATGGTTACCAGCACGCTGGCCGCGGTGATCTGCCCGGCGAACTTCGTCAGGGCATCCAGGCCCCACCGGTCGTCGATCAGCCCGATGCCCATGATCAGGCCGCCCGCGATCACCACGGCCGGCAACCCCGACGAGTAGATGAAGCCTCGGGTCAGGGCGGGAAGCTGGGATGCGAGGAAGACCGCGGTGATCACCCCGAGGTACATGGCCAGGCCACCCATGCGCGGGGTGGCCTGGGAGTGGACGTCGCGGGCCCTGGGATAAGCGACCGCGCCCAGTCGCAGGGCCAGGACGCGCACCCCGCCGGTGGCGAAATAGGTGACGATCGCCGCGGTGAGGCCGACCAGCGCCAACTCCCGCAACGGAACGCCGGCGCCCCTGTCTGAGAGCGCCAGCAGGGTGCTGTCGGCGTGGTCCGAGAGCGCCAGCAGGGTGCTGCTCACAGGTTCGGTCCGGTCAGCGACTCAGGGTCCACGCCGAGGACATCGGCGATGGCCCGGGCGCTGATCGGTCCCGTGCGCAGGATCTTGGGCACCTCGCCGGTGAGGTCGAGAATCGTGGACGCGGCCTGCTGCTCGGAGGTTCCTCCGTCGAGGTAGACGTCGACCCGATCCCCGAGTTGCCGCTGAGCCTCGGCTGCGGTGGCGGCAGGCGGCTGTCCGGAAACGTTGGCGCTCGAGACCGCCATCGGTCCGACTGCGCGCAGCACATCGAGAGCGACCGGTTGCAGGGGCATCCGCAGCATCACCGTGCCGCGAGCGTCACCGAGATCCCACTGCAGCGACGGCGCCTGTTGAACCACCAGGCTCAATGCCCCGGGCCAGAAGGCCCGAATCAGTTCATGAGCCGCATCCGGCACCGAATAGACCAGCCCGGAGATGGTGTGCCAACTGCCGACCAGTACCCCGACCGGCATGTCGCGGCCGCGCCCCTTGGCCGCGAGCAGGTTCGCCACCGCGCCGTTGTCGAAGGCGTCGGCGGCGATGCCGTAGACGGTATCGGTGGGTAGCACGACCAGCCGTCCACTCTTGACTGCATCCGTTGCCGCGGCGATGGCCTCCGAGCGATTCAGCGGATCACGGCAGTCCAGCATCCGGGTCACCGCTGATCACCTCGTCGCGTCTTCAGCCGACGGCGCTGAACGTGCCGTCACGAACCGGGGGCGGTCGGTCAGATCGCGATGCGCCGTGACCCGATCGAACACCCCGGCCTGCACCACAATACCGACGGTGGCATCGCCGGTGGCGTCGTCGTGTTCCACCGCGAGCAAACCCCCCGGTTTCAGCCATCGGGCCGCGTTCGCGACCAGCGGCCCGATCACCGCCATACCGTCGATCCCGCCGAAAACGGCGTGGCTCGGGTCGTGTTGTGCAACTTCGGGTTCCAGCGCCGTTCCGACGGGAACATAGGGCGGGTTGGCCACCACCAGGTCGACCGCGCCCGCCAGTTCGGGCAACAGGCGAGCATCGGTGACGTCGCCCTGCACGACGCAAATGGTGGTACCTGCTGCGTTTCGCCGTGCGTATTCCAGTGCCTCGGCATCGTCATCCACCGCGATCACCCGGGCCTCGGGCCGCTGAGACGCCAACGCGATCGCGAGCGCACCGGACCCGGTGCACAGGTCCAGGATCACCGCCCCACTCGGAAGTTGTTGCGCCAGAGCCCATTCCAGCAGCGCCTCGGTCTCCGGACGCGGTATGAAAACCCCCGGACCGACCTGAAGGTGCACCGGTCCGAATGGAGCGGTTCCGATGATGTGTTGCAGCGGGATGCGGCGGGCACGCGCCGCAACCGCGTGTTGGAAACGGTCGAAGAAACCCGGGTCGGGCGCATCGAGTAGAGCCAGCCGACCGCGGTCGGTGCCGGCCAGATGTGCGGCAAGCAACTCGGCATCGATTCGGGCCGTGCCTATTCCGGCATCGGCGAGGGCTCCGGCGGCGTCGATGATCGCCTGACGCAGTCGTGGAGTCACTGCTGCAGCCGGGCTTGCTTATCCGCGGCGGCCAAGGCATCAAGCAACGCGTCGAGATCACCGTCGAGGACCTGATCGAGGTTGTGGGCCTTGAAATTGACCCGGTGGTCAGCGATCCGGTTCTCCGGAAAGTTGTAGGTGCGAATCCGCTCGCTGCGATCCACGGTGCGGATCTGACTGGCCCGGTCGGCCGATGCGTCCGCGGAGGCCTGCTCTTCGGCCAGCACCTGTAACCGCGCAGCCAACACCTGCATCGCACGAGCTTTGTTCTGCAGTTGCGAACGCTCGTTCTGACAGGTGACGACGATTCCACTGGGCAGGTGGGTGATACGAACCGCCGAGTCGGTGGTGTTCACGCCCTGACCGCCCTTGCCCGACGAGCGATAGACGTCGATGCGCAGATCGGACTCGTCGATCGCAACCTGTTCGACCTCGTCGGGTTCGGGATAGACCAGAACACCCGCCGCCGAGGTGTGCACGCGGCCCTGGGACTCGGTGACCGGTACCCGCTGAACGCGATGCACTCCGCCCTCCCATTTAAGCCGCGCCCACACGCCGTCACTCGCATCGCCCTTGCTGGCGATCGAGATGGTTGCTTCCTTGTATCCGCCGAGATCGGAGAACGTCTCGTCCAGGACGGTGACCGTCCAGCCACGTCGCTCTGCGTACCGGATGTACATCCGGGCCAGGTCCGCGGCAAACAATGCGGACTCTTCGCCGCCTTCGCCGGACTTGACCTCCAAAACGATGTCGTCGACGTCGTGCGGATCACGCGGCGCGAGCATGTCGGTGAGTTGAACGTCGAGGTCGGCGACGGTCGTCTCCAACTGCGCCACCTCAGCAGAGAACGAGGCATCCTCGGCGGCGAGTTCGCGGGCGGCTTCGAGGTCGCCGCGGGCCGCCTCACGCTTGCGGTAGACGCCCGCGATCGGGGCGAGTTGGGCGAACCGCTTCCCAACCCGACGAGCGTTGGCCGCGTCAGCGTGCAACTCCGGGTCGGACAGCTGACGTTCGAGGTCGGCATGTTCGGCCAGCATGACGTCGATGGCGTCAGCCTCAATGCCGTGCGTCACGGGGCCGTCCTCCCACCTTCCAGGATCTGAACCCCCCTGCCCAGCCAAACACCCTGCCCAGCCACGCTCAGGGCGAGTGACGGGCTACGAAGGTGCCTTCTAGCTGTCGGCCGGCGGCGCGTCCGCTTCGGGCGTCTCGACGGTCTGCTTGGACCCGGGCCGCTTGCCGTAGCGCTTCTCGAAGCGCGCAACCCGGCCACCGCTGTCGAGGATCTTCTGCTTACCGGTGTAAAAGGGGTGGCACTGGGAGCAAACCTCGACCACGATGTGGCCGCTCTCCTTGGTGCTGCGGGTCGTGAATGAGTTTCCGCAGCCGCAGACCACAGTGGTCTCGCCGTAGGCGGGGTGAATGCCGGTCTTCATGGTGTCCTCTATGTGTCGTGGTCGCCGGGTCGCCGAACGGGTGAATTCGCCCGATGGCGTGAACCGGTACCTGAGAAGAATGATTATGCCAGGTCGGACGGGCCAGACCCAAAAGGGTGGTAGCGGTCGCCGCGGCCCTCACGGTGCCACAGCACACCGGCGGTGACCTCAAGGCCCTGGGCGGTCAGCGTGCGCTTGAGGATTTTGTTGGTCGCAGTGACCGGCAGATCGTCAGTGATCCACACGTAGCGCGGCCATGCCTTCGGGGAAAGGTCGGGCTGCGCGGCAAGAAAGTCACCGAATTCGTGCGGGGTCAGCGTGGCACCGTCGCGCAGCACCAGAGCCGCCATCACCGCATCGCCGACCTGCGGGTCACCAACGGCGTAGACGGCAACCCGGTTGATCGGCGCCAGTCGGTGCAGAATCCGCTCTATCGGCGCGGTGGTCAGATTCTCGCCGTCCACCCGCAGCCATTCCCCGGTGCGCCCGGCGAGGTAGATCCAGCCGTCGGCGTCGCGGTAGGCGAGGTCGCCGGAGAAGTACATGCCGTGACGCAGGCGTTCGCCGGTGGCCTGCGCATCGTTGTAGTAACCACCGAACATTCCGGCGCCTTCGGTGTTCACGATCTCGCCGATCGCCTCGTCGGGGTTAGCCAGCGCCCCGGAGGCGTCAAAGACGGCCGGCGGGCACTCCGCCACGGTGTCCGGGTTGTAGATCGCCACCCCGGGGAAGCCACGGCCGACCGAACCCGACGGGCACTGGCCGTCCCGGGTGATGATCACCGCTCCCTCAGTCGAGCCGAAGCCGTCCCATACGGTCGCGCCGAAACGTCGGCCGAACTCGGCGATGTCGCGTTCGGCCGCCTCGTTGCCGAATGCCACCCTCAGCGGATTGTCGGAGTCGCCGGGACTCTCCGGCGTAGCCAAAACGTAGGCCAGCGGCTTGCCGACATAGTTCATATAGGTCGCACCGTAACGGCGCAGATCTTCGAGCAGGCCCGAGGCGGAGAACGTCGCCGGTGCCATCGCCGCCCCCGACGACAGCGCCACCGACCAACCGGCCATCAGGGCATTGGAGTGGAACAGCGGCATCGACAGGTAACAGACATCGGCTGCGGTGATCGAAAACCGTTGCACCAGTGATTCTCCGGCGAAAGGCACCATCATGTGCGCAACCTGAACCGCCTTGGGTTCGCCGCTGGTGCCCGAGGTGAAGATCAGCATGAAGGTGTCGCCGGCCTCGACGGTGCGGTGCGGAATCAGTTCGCCTGCGTCGGCGCTGACCTGAGCCCAGTGCGCTGAGTCGACGTCGAACACCCGCACGCCCGATAAATCCAACCCGTCGAGCAGGCCGCGGTGAGCCTGGTCGGTGAGCAGTATCTGACAGTCGGCCCGGGCGATGTCACCCGCGAGCGCCTCGCCGCGGCGGGTGGTGTTGATACCGCAGAGAACGTACCCGCCCAATCCGGCCGCGGCCATCGCGGTGAGCATCGCCGGGGTGTTGCCCAGTAATGTCCCCACGTGCAGCGGCCGGTCGATGTCGGCCACTGCGATCAGCGCCGCGGCGTGGCGTGCCGCCTCGTCGAGGTGCTCGCGCCACGTCCACACGCGATCCCCGTACTTCACCGCAGGGGCGGGATCGTCGATCCTCATCTGGAGAAGCTGCTGGACGGTGTCGGTCATCTCAGGGCTGTGCCCGGCCGGCGAGGATCATCACGATGTCGCCGATCGGAACCTGAACCTCTCGGCCCTCGCCTGCCGCAAACTCCACGTCGGTGGCGACCAGCCTGACACCGGCGAGGTGCCGCTGGCCATTGAGGGGAAATGTCATCCCGGACAGCTTCTGCGCGGCTTCGCGCGCCCCATCGAGCGGCATCGGCCAGTCGATCCCCAGTGGCACGGTGATGTCCTGGCCGTGGACCAGCAGTTCGATCAGCGGCTGTTGCACGGTGGTTCCGGGCACCCTCTTACGGGAACCGGCCATACCTCGTAGCGCGGTGGCGATCTGGGCCTGCGACCGCCGGTCTTCGCGACCCAGACGCCGGATCATCGAGTCGAATCGGAAGCCGGACTTGGCCGCCTCAACGATCGCCCGCACCGGGTGCATGTGCGAGTGAGTCAGGTGAGCGGCGACATCGCGAACCCGCCAACCGTCACACAGCGACTGTGCCATCCACTGCTCGGAGTTGAGACCTCCGAGCAGTGCGGCGAGTTCAATGCGCTGATCATCGACGCAGCGCCAGATCTCATCGGTGTTCACCGCTGTCAGTCGGAGTCGGCCATACCCGGTGCCGTCTTGGACACCTGCACCAAGAACTCGTAGTTGGTCTTAGTTTTGCGCAGCTGGCTCATCAGCAGGTCGATCGCCTGATGCGAATCCAGACCGGAGAGCACCCGGCGCAGCTTATGCACGACCGCGAACTCGTCGGTGGACAGCAACAACTCGTCCTTACGGGTACCCGACGGGTTGACGTCGACGGCCGGAAACACCCGCCGCTCGGCGATCTTGCGGTCGAGTTTAAGCTCCGCGTTACCGGTGCCCTTGAACTCTTCGAAGATCACCGTGTCACCGGTGGAGCCGGTCTCGACCATCGCGGTCGCGATAATGGTCAACGAACCGCCGTTCTCGATGTTGCGCGCCGCACCGAGGAAGCGCTTAGGCGGGTAGAGCGCCGTCGAGTCCACGCCACCGGAGAGGATGCGCCCGGACGCCGGCGAGGCGTTGTTGTAGGCGCGGCCCAGGCGGGTGATCGAGTCGAGCAGCACCACCACGTCCTTGCCTTCCTCGACGAGTCGCTTGGCGCGCTCGATGGCGAGTTCGGCCGCCTGGGTGTGATCCGACGGCGGGCGATCGAAGGTCGAGGCGATGACCTCCCCCTTGACCGAACGCTGCATGTCGGTGACCTCTTCGGGCCGCTCGTCGACGAGCACCACCATCAGATGGCATTCCGGATTGTTGCGGGTGATGGCGTTCGCGATGTCCTGCATGATCGTGGTCTTGCCGGCTTTGGGCGGCGAGACGATCAGAGCGCGCTGGCCCTTCCCGATGGGCATGATGAGGTCGATGACGCGGGTGGTGAGCTTCTCCGGAGAGGTCTCCAGGCGCAACCGCTGGTTGGGATACAGCGGGGTCAGCTTGCCGAACTCGGGACGCTTGCGGGCATCCTCGACCGGGCCGCCGTTGACGCTGTCCAGTCGCACCAGCGGGTTGAACTTCTGCCGCTGATTTCCCCCGTTGCCTTCGGTCTCGCGCGCGACCCGCACAGCGCCGGTGACCGCGTCGCCGCGTCGCAGGCCGTTCTTGCGGACCATGTTCATCGAGACGTAGACGTCGTTGGGCCCGGCAAGATAGCCGGAGGTGCGCACAAAGGCGTAGTTGTCGAGAACGTCAAGAATTCCCGCCACCGGTTGAACGACTTCGTCCTCCCGAAGTTCGGCCTCGTTGGCACCGCCGGCATCGCCACCGCCGCCGCCGGGACGATCACCGCGGCGACGCCGGTCCCGGAATCGCCGTCCGCGGCGCCCACCGCGGCCGTCACCGTCGTCGTCGCGATTGTTCTGGGCGGCCGCTTCACCGCCTGGTTCGCCGGATTCGGTCCGGCGCTCAGCAGGTGCCCTGCGCTGGCCTGAATCGGATTGGCCAGAATCGGATTGGCCAGAATCGGATTGGCTCGCACCGGACTGGCCCGAATCGGATTGGTTCCGTTCGGGCGCGCGGTCGGCAGGCTCAGCGTCGGTGCGCTGATTCGTCTCTGTCGTGCGGTTGCGGCCCGATTCCGTGCCGCGGACTTCCCGGATCGCGGAGATCAGATCGCCCTTGCGCATCCCGGACGCGCCCTTGACGCCGGCACTTGCGGCCAGCGCGCGAAGTTCCGGCAGCACCATCGCATTCAGCGAACTGCCGGACGCCGCGTCCGGGGCGCTGTCCGCAGTTGGGCTTTCGGATTTCACGGGTGCCGACGACTCCGTCTGAGGAGTGCGGTCTGAGGCCGTGATGAGGTCCGTATCGGTCACGGATTTCCTTTCTTCCCTCCGCGTTTTCGGGTGCGGGGGTTTGTGGCATTCAGCTGTACAGCTGAGTGCGATGCATCACCGTCGGCGGTGTCGCCGGGGCTAATGCAGAGGTCGGCGCTATCGGGCCAACCGCTAGTCCACCGGAGGTCTCTGCGGAAACGGGCGTCTCTGCGAAACTGGAGGCTCTACGAAGATTGTGGTGACTGTCCTAAAGTCGGCGCAAGTAACGCTGCGATGAGTGGACAATGTAAAGAATAGCTGTCTTTGCTGCCCGAAGCAACAACAACTCACAGGTTGACCGGTGAACCGGTGTTGGCGACACCTCCAGCGCACAGGTGCGCCTACTGACATCTCCAGCGCACAGGTGCGCCTACTGACATCTCGGCGACGGCGAAACCGTTAGCCGTACCGAAGTCCCGCGCCTCGGCTGGCAGATCGGTGCCGTTGGTCAGTGCGAGCACGGCCGGCCCGGCCCCGGAAAGCACAGCCGGGATACCGCAGGCTCGCAGCACGCGCAGGAACTGCGCACTGGCCGGCATCGCCGGAGCGCGCTGCGGTTGGTGCAGGACATCCTCGGTCGCCGTCATCAACAGATCAGGTCGTTCGGTCAGTGCCACCACCAGCAATGCGGCCCGGCTGACGTTGAACCGTGCGGCCTCGTGGCTCACCTGCGCGGGCAACATCACCCGGGTCGCGGCGGTGGAGGATCGCATCTCGGGAATGCCGGGGAACAGCCGGATGTCCGGGTGTAACCGGAGTCGTGCCGCGGCATAGCCGGGCGGCGCGGATCCGGCCTCGGTCCAGGACACCACCGCGCCACCGAGCACCGCCGCCGAGGCGTTATCGGGGTGACCCTCGAATTCAGACGCAAGTTGAATCAACTGCGCATCGGTGAATGGTTCGCGATCCGTCTGTGCTGCAAGGGCATTCGCAATTACCAGCCCGCCGACGACGGCCGCGGCGGACGAACCGAGACCTCGGGAGTGCGGGATCTGGTTGTGACAGCGGACCGCCAGGCCGGCAGCGTGGATCCCGGCAGCCGCAAGGCCACGGTGGATGGCCGTGACCACCAAGTGGTCCGGGCCGGTCGGTACCTGCCCGGCGCCCTGTCCGCTGACCTCGATGGTCAGACCCGAACCAACGGTCTGTACCTCGATCTGGTCGTAGAGTCCCAACGCCAGTCCGACGCTGTCGAATCCGGGGCCCAGGTTCGCACTCGATGCCGCCACCTCGGCGCTCGCGGTCAGCCCTGCGGGCAACACGCGGTTCACCGCCGAAACACCCCTGCCTCAGTCACCCCTGCCTCAGCCCAGTCCGAGTGCAGCCACCACGGCGCCGGGGTCAACGGCAACTGGAGTGACTGCCGGTACATCCCGCAGTGCGGTGTCGGGATCCTTGAGGCCGTGTCCGGTAACGGTGCACACCACCGTCGACCCGGGCCGCACCCAGCCGTCCTCGGCGGCCTTGAGCAGACCGGCGACACTCGCCGCCGAGGCCGGTTCGACGAACACGCCCTCCTCGCGGGCCAGCAGACGGTAGGCGGCCAGTAACTCGTCGTCGGTGGCGGCCAGGAACCGTCCGCCCGACTCCTCACGCGCGGCCATCGCGCCGTCCCACGACGCAGGCGATCCGATCCGGATGGCGGTGGCCAGCGTCTCGGGCTTGCTCACCGGCTTGCCCAGAACCAATGGCGCGGCGCCGGCGGCCTGGGTGCCCAACATCCGAGGCAGCTTGTCAGTCAGTCCGTCCCGGTGGTACTCGGTGTAGCCGCGCCAGTAGGCGGTGATGTTTCCGGCATTGCCCACCGGCAGCGCATGCACGTCCGGCGCAGTGCCCAAGGCGTCGACGATCTCGAAGGCCGCAGTCTTCTGGCCCTCGATGCGCACCGGGTTGACGCTGTTGACCAGTGAGATGCTCGGGTAGTCGGCGGTGAGCTTGCGGACGAGTTCCAGGCAGTCGTCGAAGTTGCCGTCGACCTGAATGATCTTGGCGCCGTGCATCACGGCCTGGGCCAATTTGCCCATCGCGATCTTGCCCTGCGGGATCAGCACCGCGCAGGTGATGCCGGCCCGGGCCGCGTACGCCGCCGCCGAGGCCGAGGTGTTGCCGGTCGACGCACACAGGACGGCCTGCCGTCCGTGCGCCACCGCCTCGGTCACCGCCATGGTCATGCCGCGATCCTTAAACGACCCGGTGGGGTTGGCGCCTTCGATCTTCAGATACACGGTGCAACCGGTCCGCTCCGAGAGCCTGGGCGCACGCACGAGCGGAGTGCCGCCCTCGAGCAGGGTCACCGGCGCCCAACCAGCCGCCATCGGCAACCGGTCGCGATAGGCCTCGATAAGGCCGGGCCACGGGGTGTGCACGCGCGTCGAGGTGTTACTCATTCGCTCGTTCCCTCCAGACGCAACACGCTGTTGACCTCCACGACGGCGTCAAGTTCGGAGAGTGCGGCGACGGTCTCGGACAACGCCGCGTCGGTGGCCCGGTGGGTGACCACGACGATCCGCGCCCCCGTGGCGTGGCCATGAGCGTCGAGAATTCCCTCTTGGCGGACCTCGGCGATGCTCACCTCGCGCCGGCCGAATTCGGTTGCTACCGAAGCCAGTACACCGGGACGGTCCTTGACCGTCATGCTTACGTAGTAGCGGGTAGAGATCACACCCATCGGCGCGATCGGCAACTGCGCATACTTGGACTCGCGAGGACCGCGGCCACCGTGCACCCGGTTACGCGCGGCCATCACCACATCGCCCATCACCGCCGAGGCGGTGGGGTTGCCACCGGCCCCCTGCCCATAGAACATCAGTCGGCCGGCCGCTTCGGCTTCCACGACGACGGCGTTGAACGCGCCGTTGACCGTCGCCAGCGGATGACTCAGCGGAACCAGTGCCGGGTAGACCCGCGCTGAAACCCGTTCGGGGCCATCGGTGGAGGTGATGCGTTCGCAGATGGCCAGCAGTTTGATCGTGCAGCCCAGGCCGCGGGCGGCATCGAAGTCCGCGGAGGTGACCTTGGTGATGCCCTCCCGGTATACGTCACTGGCCGTGACCCGGGTATGGAACGCGATGGATGCCAGAATCGCGGCCTTGGCTGCGGCGTCGTAACCCTCGACATCGGCGGTCGGGTCGGCCTCTGCGTAGCCCAGTGCGCTGGCGTCCGCCAGTGCGCTGGCGTAATCGGCTCCGGTGGAGGCCATTTCGGAGAGGATGTAGTTGGTGGTGCCGTTGACGATGCCGGCCACCCGCAACACCGTGTCCCCGGCCAGCGACTGGGTGAGCGGCCGGATCACCGGGATCGCACCGGCCACCGCCGCCTCGAAGTAGAGGTCGACGTGGGCACGTTCGGCGGCCTGGGCCAACTCTCCGGTGGATTGGGCCAGCAGGGCCTTGTTCGCCGTCACGACCGACTTGCCGTGCTCGAGTGCGGTGAGGATGGCCTTGCGCGCGGGTTCGACCGGCCCCATCAACTCCACCACGATATCGACGTCGGATCGGGAGACCAGTTCCTCGACGTTCTCGGTGAGCATCGAAGCCGGCACCGAACGGTCGCCGGAGACGCTCCGGACCGCGACGCCGCGCAGTTCCAGCGGCGCGCCGATGCGTGCGGTCAGGTCGGCGGCACTGGACTCGATGATCCGCACCACCTCGCGGCCCACATTGCCCAGTCCGAGCACCGCGATGCCGATCGGCTTGGTCATGTGTCTACCTCCAGGCTGAGCAGGTCGTCAACGGTCTCCCGACGTAATACCAGTCGGGACTGACCGTCGCGCACGGCCACTACGGCCGGCCGGCCGATCAGGTTGTAGCGGCTCGACATCGAGTAGCAGTAGGCCCCGGTCGCGGCGACGGCGAGCAGATCACCGGCAGCCGTGTCGTCGGGAATCCAGGCGTCGGGGACCACGATATCGCCGGTTTCGCAGTGCTTGCCGACGATGCGGGCCAGCCTCGGACCGGCGGTACTGGACCGCGATACCAGGCGGACGTCGTATTGCGCGCCGTAAAGCGAGGTGCGGATGTTGTCGCTCATCCCGCCGTCGACGCTGACGTACCGCCGGTGCGCCCCTGCGTTGATCGCCACATCCTTGATTGTGCCGACCTCGTAGACGGTGATGGTGCCGGGTCCGGCGATGGCCCGGCCCGGTTCGACCACCAATCGGGGCGTGGGCAGTCCGACCGCGGCGGACTCGGTGTGCACGATCGCCGCCAAGGTGGCGGCCAGATCGGCGACGGGCGTCGGATCATCTTCGGCCACATAGGAAATCCCGAATCCGCCGCCGAGGTCGACGGTGGCTATCTGGGCGGTCTTGTGCACGCCGAACTCAGCGACGATGTCGCGCAGTAAACCGATCACCCTTCGGGCGGCCAACTCGAACCCGCCGGCGTCAAAGATCTGCGAGCCGATGTGGCTGTGCAGACCCACCAGTCGCAGGTGGTCCGCGGCGAAAACCCGGCGAACGGCTTCCATCGCGGCGCCGCCGGCCAGCGATAGCCCGAACTTTTGGTCCTCGTGAGCCGTGGCGATGTACTCGTGGGTGTGTGCCTCCACCCCGACAGTCACCCGGATCATCACGTTCTGCACGATTCCGGCGCCACCGGCCACGGCATCGAGTCGGTCGATTTCAATCATCGAGTCCAGCACCACGTAGCCGATGCCGGACTTGACCGCCGCGGTGAGTTCGTCGACGGATTTGTTGTTGCCGTGCAGCGCGATTCGCTCAGCCGGGAACCCAGCGTGCAACGCGACGGCAAGTTCGCCACCGCTGGCGACGTCGAGAGACAACCCCTCCTCGGCGACCCAGCGCGCGATCTCGCTGCACAGGAATGCCTTGGCTGCGTAGTGAACGTTGGCACCACCACCGAACGCCGCCGCCATCTCGCGGCAGCGGCCACGGAAGTCGTCCTCGTCGATCACGAACAGCGGCGTCCGGTACTGCTCGGCGAGTTCGGTCACGGCAACACCAGCCACCCGCACCACTCCGTCATCTCCGCGGGACAGGTTGCGCGGCCAGATCTCCGGCGCCAGCGCAGCCATATCGTCGGCGGTCTGCGGCCGAGGCGGCAAACCGACGTGGCTGATCTCGCCCGCGTGGCGGGGTCCGGCCGGGTGGACGTTCACATCCGCTCCGGAGCCGAGACGCCAAGGATGTCAAGGCCGTTGGCGATTACCTGCCGGGTCGCCGCGCACAGGGCAAGGCGCGCGCGGTGTACGTCGCCCGCAGATTCGTCGCCCTGCGGCAGCACCCGGTGGGAGTCGTAGAACCGGTGGTAGTCGCCGGCGAGGTCCTCCAGGTAGCGGCAGACCCGGTGGGGTTCGCGCAATGCGGCGGCGGACTGCAGCACCCGTGGGTAGTCGCCGAGGGTGCGGATCAACGCGCCCTCTCTGTCGTGGCCGAGTTCCGCCAGATGCGACAGGTCGGGC
>CAIWCQ010000480.1 GCA_903911165.1 uncultured Actinomycetes bacterium
ACCGTCGACGGCGCCGCCATCTGTATCGGTTGCGGCAACGGCACCGAACCGGAGTTCCCGAACGCTCGCCCCGGAGCGCCCACGACGATGCCGACTCCGGTCCCGGTTCCGCCGTCGACCGGCGAAACGCTCTCGCCCAACTCCGCCGGCTACGTCTACATCGAAACGAAGTCCGGCAAGACCCGCTGCCAGATCTCCGCCGACAATGTCGGCTGCGAGTCAGACTTCACCGATCCCCCCACCGTCGACGGTGAACCGGCCAACGGGGTCGAGGTGTCGGCAGGTGGCAGTAACCGCTGGGTGCTCGGCAACCTGGGAGCGATGCCCACCATCACGATCGGCTACGCGACCTACAGTGCGGTCGGCTGGACCATCGAGGCCAATAGCAGCGGGACGCGGTTCACCAACGATCAGACCGGCCGCGGCATGTTCATCAGCACCGAGGCCGTCGAGTTCTTCTGAACCTGCCTTAGGCTGGCAACGTGGACTTCCGCGTCTTCCTCGAACCGCAGCAAGGCTCGACCTATCACGAACAACTCGCCGTAGCTCAAGCCGCCGAATCCCTTGGATTCTCAGGATTTTTCCGCTCCGATCACTACCTGGCGATGAGCGGCGCCGGACTCCCGGGCCCCACCGATGCCTGGGTTACCCTGGCCGGAATCGCACGCGAGACGTCCTCGATCAGGCTGGGCACGCTGGTGACGTCGGCAACCTTTCGCTTTCCCGGGCCGCTGGCAATATCGGTGGCCCAAGTCGATGCAATGAGTTCCGGTCGCGTCGAATTCGGCATCGGCGCCGGCTGGTTCGAGGCGGAGCACCAGGCATACGCCATCCCGTTCCCCGGTCTCGGTGAACGTTTCGACAGGCTTGAACAGCAGTTGGACATCATCACCGGCATGTGGGCAACGCCGGTCGGCGAAACCTTCGACTACGCCGGCACTCATTACACGGTCACCGACTCTCCCGCGTTGCCCAAGCCGGTACAGCGGCCGCACCCGCCGATCATCATCGGCGGCGGCGGCGCCAAGCGCACACCCGCACTCGCGGCGCGCTTTGCCGACGAGTTCAACCTCGCCTTCCCCGCGCTGGAATTCGTGCCAGTCCAGTTCGGCCGAGTGCAGGCGGCACTGGAGAAGGTCGGCCGAGCAACCGAGGAGATGGTCTTTTCGGCGGCATTCGCGGTGTGCGCTGGCCGAGACGACGCCCAAGTTGCGCTTCGAGCCCAGACGATCGGCCGAGATGTCGGTGAGCTTCGAGCCAACACGCCCCTTGCCGGTACGCCCGATCAGATCGTCGACGGACTCGGGAAATTCACCGAAGCCGGTGTGCAACGGGTTTACCTGCAACTGCTGGATGCCGCTGACCTTGATCAGCTTGAATTCTTCGCAGCGACGGTCATGCGCCAGATTCACCAGCCCGGCTAGGATTCCATCCCGTGACCCGCGAAGGTTTTCCTGATGGTCCGGACGGTTATCCCGACGGCGACCCGACTCAGTACGCCAATTACGGCGCCGCACCCGACGACCCGACCGGTATCGCACCTACGCCCGCGGACGAACCCACCGGTCTGGCACCGGCGGCACCGACCGAGTCCGCACCTGAACTCGCTTGGTCACGTGGCGACGGCCCTGGCGAGGAGCCGGTCCCGTACACCGGCTCGGATTACAGCGGCGCGGATTACAGCGAATCGGATTACGCTGCGCCGCCGCCGGATTCGCGCCCGACAGTCCGGATCGAACCCGGCGCCCCGACAGAGGTCATATCGGCACCCTGGTATCGCAAGCCGCCGGTGCTGTTCGGCATCGCGGCGCTACTGGCAGCGTTGACCGTCGGCGGGCTCGCCATCAAGCTGACGAGCGTCGACAGCACACCGACCACCACCACGACCCGCGTCACCAAGCCTGGGCAGGCTCCGTCAAACGCGCCGGTTCCGCAGACGGTCACCGTCACCGGCAGCAACGGCGAGCCGACGGTCACGACGATCACACCGACGACCACCGCGCCGCCGACCACGACCACGGCCCCGACGACGACCACGGCCCCGACGACGACCACCACGAGTCCGACGACGACGACGACCACAACGACGCCGACGACGACCACAACGTCCACGACCACAACGACCACGACGACGCCGACGACGACGACCACCCGAACGACCACCACCACCGCGCCGCCCACCACCCCCACCCAGCCCCCGACGACGACGACGGCAGAACCCCCCCCCACGTCCATCGCCCCGCCGCCCACCACGACGGTGGAACCGCCGCCGACGATCCTGCCGGACGTCACCGAGGAACCCGTGCCGACCATCAAGCCGTCTCCTGAGGAATAACGCTTTTGGGACCGGTACCCGCAACAGCGCGTGGGGATGAGACGATGAGCAATCAGTCGCACAAGTTACTGATCGGTAACACACGCTTAGTTACCGGTGAGTAACTACCAGACCTGCAGAGGGAAGCCGTGGATACACAGATTCTCATCCGGTTGATCATCG
>CAIWCQ010000481.1 GCA_903911165.1 uncultured Actinomycetes bacterium
CCCTGCAGGGCTGGGCGGCCTGGATGGACGGGGTCGCAGAGTCCGTGGAACTGCTGGTGTCCGACGACGGCAGCCGCGACGGCACGGCGGGCCTGGTGGAGGCTGCCGCGGCCGCCGACCCGCGCATCCGCCTCAACCGGTTACCGCGGAACCGCGGCAAGGGCGCAGCGGTGCGTTCGGGCATGCTCGCCGCCACCGGCGACTATCGGTTCTACCTGGATGCGGACATGAATATCGCCCCCTCCCACGTGGCGCCCGCACTAGCGATGTTGCGCGCAGGGGTGGCCGACATGGTCACCGGCAAGCGCAGCCTCACCACCTATGCCGAAACCGAACGCAGCATCTCCCGACTCGCGGCCGGCGCCGCAGTTCAGGTGACCCGGCGTGGACTACTGCTCCCGTCGATCAGGGACACCCAGGCCGGATTCAAGGGTTTCACCGCCGCCTGGGCGGAGCGGGTTTTCCGCACAGCGACGGTGGACGGATTCGCCTTCGACATCGAGATCCTTTATCTGGCGAAGCGGATGGGGGCGCGCATCGTCGAGATGCCGGTCGAGGTGGAGTTTCGCGACGAGTCAACCTTTGACGTGTCGACCCACCTGAGGCCGTTTCTGTCCGACATCTGGCAGGTTCGGAAGAACGCCTGGCGGGGTCGGTACGCCTGAATCCGGCCGGGCCGGGGCTCGGCGGCATTTCTCGGAGCAGTAGCGCACCTGCTCCCAGTCACGCTCCCATTTCTTACGCCACTCAAAGTCACGTCCACAGCGCATACACACCTTGGGCGGATGCCCGTTTTTGGCTCGTGCGGAGCGAGTCATGGTGTGGTCGAGGCTACTTCCGATTCGCCCCTCATGAAGCCGCCCGGACTCACAGCATCTGCGGGAGCATCAGCATCCGGACGCACGTGGTGCCGAGCAGCAGCAGCGACACCAGGATCAGCGCCACTTGGATCTTGGGAGCGGTGAACTTGGTTGCCACACTGGCGAAGAAGAGGACAAGCGCGAACAGCACCGCGAGCATGACGTGCCTGGTGGCGTTGTTGCTGGCCTCATCGGCCAGCGAAAGGCTCTCTTCGGCCTTGGCGGACAACGCATCGGCCTGCACCTGGGCCGGGACGACGTAGACCGGTAAATCCAACGGCGTGCCGTCGGGCACCGCAGTCGGGTTGCCGTCGGCATCCACCGCAACCCTGCCCAACCATTCCTTCTGTGCGCGATCCAGTGCCGGCGAAAACCGATCCCGGAGGAAGCCAGCACGCAATTTCTGCTGTGCGGCGGTGGCCTCCACCCAGGAGATCCACATCTCGGAGTCGACCACCGACTGACTGGTGGCCTCGGAAGCGGCCCGGTTGGCATCGCTGCGCTGAATCGCCGAAGCGGACTGGGCATCGGACTGTGCGTTAGACCACTGACTGGCTTGGAACGACGACCAGGTGGTGGCGACCGCGGCGATCGCCAGGATGATCGCCGTCCAGGAATCGAGAATGCGCTGCCGACGTTGCCAGGGGTCCTCCGCTTCAGTGGGAGCGATCTCGGTTCCCAGCAGATCCGTCCCAAATACCTCGTCGACGAGGTCGTCCACCTTCCCGAGCACGCCGTCATTCTCGGCGTTATCCACGGGCGGCAGTTCCACTGGAGGCTTTTCCACGAAGAGCATTGTGCCCCACCAGGCCACGGCGGGATACGCTTTACCGGTGAGGTCCGAGCGGAGACGCGAGGGACGATTACTGCCGGAACTCCCCTTCCGGCGATCGGACTGTGAGCGTCTCCAACGTCGCCCCCCGGCCCGCAACCAGCACTGGGCCGACGCCGTCACCCGCCCGCAACGGGTGCTGAACTTCGCGGTCTGGATCTCCGCAGCAATCACCGCGGCACTCGGAATACTGCAGACGATCACCGGAGACGGTGTGGCTTACATCGGCCTGATCAACCTCGCGGTGGCGGTCGTGCTGCTGACCATCCCGTGGCTGAACAGATTCGGAAACGTCATCGCCCCACTTGTTTTCGTGGTGATTGCCTACTCCTCACTGACCTTCGTCGGATCCCAGATCGGCACCGATTCCGGCGTGCAGTTCTACTACCTGGTTTCGGCATCGCTAGCGGTACTGGTGCTCGGCATCGAGCACCTTCGGCTGGCCGCCGCAGTGGTGGCAGTCGGCGCCGCCCTGATCATCGGCATGCAGTTTCTGGTGCCCGCCGACACCGGAATCCAGCCACGCTGGGCGGTCATCGCCGGCTTCATGATCGCCACGACGGGCGCGTGCACCCTGATCTTCACCACGGTCTGGTACGCCATGCGGGAGGTCTCGCGGGCCGAGGAGGCGATGGAGGTCGAATACGACCGATCCGAGGCCCTGCTGGCGAACATCCTCCCCGCCAGTGTCGCCGCGAAGCTCAAAGACCCCGCCCACGGGGTGATCGCCGATCGCTACGACGACGCCTCGATCCTGTTCGCCGATATCGCCGGGTTCACCGAACGCGCCAGCGACATGACACCGGTGGATCTGGTCCGGTTTCTGGACCGGCTGTACACCACCTTCGACCGCCTCGTCGACAAGCACGGCCTGGAAAAGATCAAGACCACCGGCGACTCGTACATGGTCGTCAGCGGAGTGCCGACGCCGCGTCCCGACCACACCCAGGCCATCGCGGATCTCGCGCTGGACATGTCACGTGCGGTCGCTGATCTGCGCGACCCAAAGGGCAACCCGGTGCCGCTGCGAATGGGTATCGCGGCCGGGCCGGTGGTTGCCGGGGTGGTTGGCGCCCGCAAGTTCTTCTACGACGTCTGGGGCGACGCAGTCAATGTGGCCTCCCGGATGGAATCCACCGATCTTGAGGGTCGCATTCAGCTGCCGCACAACGTCTTTGAGCGCCTCAAGCACAGCTTTACCCTTGAGGAACGCGGCGAGATCGAGATCAAGGGCAAGGGCATGATGCGCACCTGGTACCTGGTGGGACGCAGGCCGGGGAGCGCCGAACAAGAGACCGGGGGGCCTACGGGCTCGGGCGAACACGTCAACGCACTGGCGGGCGAACCGTCCTGACGGGCGCGGCTCACATCACCTTCGACAGAAAAGCCCTGGTGCGCTCGTGTGCCGGGTTGCCGAGCACCTCCCGCGGCGGCCCGCTTTCGACGATGACGCCATCGTCCATGAAGACCAGTTCATCGGCGACCTCCCGCGCGAACCCCATCTCGTGGGTCACCACGATCATCGTCATCCCGCCGCCGGCAAGTTTTTTCATCACGGCCAGCACCTCGCCTACCAGTTCGGGATCCAGCGCCGACGTGGGCTCGTCGAAGAGCATCAGCTTGGGATCCATGGCCAGTGCGCGGGCGATCGCAACCCGTTGCTGTTGGCCGCCGGACAACTGGGCTGGATAGGCGTCGGCCTTGTCGGACAAACCCACCTGGTGGAGTAGGTCTCGGGCCCGCTCAACGGCGGCCGCCTTGGTGATCTTCTTGACGTGGATCGGTGCCTCGATGAGGTTCTCTAGAGCCGTCCGATGCGGAAACAGATTGAAGTGTTGAAAGACCATGCCGACATCGCGGCGTTGCCGGGCGGCTTGGCGGGCAGGCATCTCGTAGATCTTGCCGCGGCTCTCGCGGTAGCCGACCAGGACACCGTCGAGGTAGAGCCTTCCCGCAGAGACGGTCTCGAGATGATTGATGCAGCGCAAAAAGGTCGACTTACCCGAACCGGAGGGCCCGACGAGGACCAGAACCTGGCCGGGCTGCACTGACAGCGTCACACCCTTGAGTACCGACAGAGCGCCGAAGTTCTTGCACACCTGCTGCGCCTCGACCATGGGTACCGGCCCGGTCATCGGGAGCCCTCCCTCCCGTCTCTCGCCGCGGCGAGGGCGTCGAGCTGTTTGGTGGTCAGCGTCCGGGAGATGCCGCGAGAGAAGCGCTTCTCCAGGTAATACTGTCCCACCATCAGCACGCTGGTGATTGCCAGATACCAGGTGGCCGCGACCATCAGCAGCGGGACCGGCTGGAAGATTACCGCGGAGATGTCCCTGGTTCTGGTGTAGAGCTCAAGGGTGTAGGGCACCGCCGTGACCAACGACGTCGTCTTCAGCATGCTGATGAGCTCGTTGCCGGTCGGTGGGATAATCACTCGCATCGCCTGCGGAAGCACCGTGCGCCGCATCGTCATCCACCACGACATACCCAGCGCCGTCGACGCCTCGGTCTGCCCCTCGGGCACGGAACTGATTCCAGCCCTGATGATTTCGGCCATATACGCGGCCTCATTGAGGCCGAGACCGACGATTGCCAGAATGAAGCTGATCGACAGATCCCGAAGATTCAGCTGAAAGAATGAGGGCCCGAACGGGATCCCGATCTGGATCTTCTGGTACAGCGTCGGGAACAGACCCCAAAACACCAGTTGCACGTAGACCGGGGTGCCACGAAAGATCCACAGGTACGCCCACGAGACCGTTTTGAGAATGGGGTTCGGCGACAGTCGCATCACGGCGAGGGTGACTCCGAGCAGCAGTCCCAGCAGCATGGCCCAAAACGTCAACTGCAGTGTGTTCCACGCCGCCTCCGACACCCGATGATCGAACAGGTACTTGCGGTACGTCGCCCAACCGTAGGCCTCGTTGGTGGCCGCCCCGTAACAGAACAAGCCAACCGCGGCGATGATGGCGGCCGCGGTGACCCACCGCCAGGGATGCCGCAGCGGGATCGCATCGATGGCCCGCGGATCCGCCGCCGGCGACGGTGCTGCGATCAGCTGACGGCCCCGTTGATGACCGGCTTGTCGATCATCCCGGACTCCACGCCCCAGTAGGTGGCAATGGTCTTGTAGTCACCGGTCGAGATCAGGTGCTCGAGGGCCTGCATCAGCGACTGCGCCATCGGCGAGCCCTTCTTGACCGGCCAGCCGTAGGGAGCGGAATCGAAGATCTCCCCGGCGCCTTCGAGCTTGCCGTTGCTCTGCTTGATGGCGTAGGCGGTGACGGGCGAGTCCGCCGACATCGCGTCGACCTGGCCGAGAACCACCGCGTTGGTGGCGGCATCTTGGCCGTCGAATTTGACGATCTGGATTTCGGGCTGGCCGGCGTTCACGCACGCCTTGCTCTTGGCCGGCAGTTCGTCGGTCTCCTGAATGGTGGTGGCCTGCACGGCAACTTTCTTACCGCAGGCGTTGTTCGGATCGATGGCCTCTCCCGGCCGCTGCGCCCACAGACTCCCCGCGGAGAAGTACGTCACGAAGTCGACCTGCTTCTCGCGCTCCTTGGTATCGGTGAACGACGACATGCCGACGTTGTAGGTGCCGCCGTCGATGGCCGGGATGATCTTGGCGAAATCCGACTCGCGGTATTCCGCAGTCAATCCGAGCGTGGAGGCGACGGCGTTCATCAGATCCACGTCGAACCCGACGATCTCGCCCTGCGCGTCCTTGAACTCGTTGGGCGGATACGGCAGGTTGACCCCGACGACCAGCGTCCCGGAGTCCCGGATGTCCGCCGGAACCGTCGCGGCGATCGCGTCGACCTTCGGCGCCGCGACGGCGGTGCTCGACGCCGCCGCACCGGTGCCCGCTCCACCAGCATTCGGGCCTTCAGTGTTTTGGGCGCAGCCCGCCAGCGTCAGTGCGCCGGCCATCACGAATACCGCCGCGCTGCGGCCCCACGGGATCACGCGGTGACGGGTCCGAGTGTGGTGCCTGGAAATCACGATTGCCTTCTCTCTGCCGACCTGCCGACCTGTCGACCTGTCGAGACCCTAGCGCGACCGGGGCAAACGTGCAGTACAACGGCCGTTATCGGCGCCGCCCGGGTGCCCAATCCGCCGTTTGCTCGTGGCGTTGTGACAGACTTCCACCATGACTATTACATCGGGTATATCGAATAATTCTGGGGGATCCTTAGTGCCGCACCTGTGGAAGTCGGTGTTGCTCACGGGCGTGCTGTCGGTGATTCTCGGCGCAATGGTGCTGGCTTGGCCTGGCAAAACCATCGTCATCGCCGCCATCTTCTTCGCCGCCTATCTGCTGGTGACGGGAATCTCGCAGATCTTCCACGCCTTCAGCCTGCACATCTCCGGCGGCGGCCGGGCGTTGCTGTTCATCAGCGGCGCCGCATCGCTGGTGCTGGCCGTGCTGTGTTTCAAAAGCCTCACCAACTCGATCCTGCTGCTGGCCATCTGGATCGGGATCGGCTTCATCTTCCGCGGGGTTGCCACCGCCGCCACGGCGATCAGCGATTCGGACACGCCCAGCCGAGGTTGGGAGATCTTCATCGGCGTCGTCACCTTGGTCGCCGGCCTGATCGTGCTCGGCTTCCCGTTCTCCTCGCTGGAGACTCTCACTCTGGTTGTGGGTATCTGGCTGATCGTGATCGGTCTGCTCGAGATCATCGCGAGCTTCGGGATCCGCAAGGCCGGCAACGAGGTCCGGACCGCGGTCAGCGAAGTCCTCGGGGCCCGCTAAGCGCCGAGTAACCTCGGTGACGTCCTTGTCCGCCTGACTGAAGCGCGAGCCATGACTGAAAACCCGGTTCCGTCCGGTAGCCCCGACTTCCCGTCCACCGAGAATTGGCCCGGCGCCGCCGGTGGGCCGTTACCGCCGGACGGGGGCCCGTCGTATCCGTACGCCTATCCCCCCGGACCGTACGCCCCCGGACCGTATCCCCCCGGCGGCTCATACCCGGGCGGCTCATACCCGGGCGGTCCGTACCCCGGCGGCTCATACCCGGGGGGGCCCTACCCCGGCGGCCCGTACCCGGGCGGCTACCCGCCACCCGCACCGTACGGGGACTACTACCCGTCGGTACCTGCGAAGAACGGCATGGGAGTCGCCGCGTTGGTGGTCGCGATCATCACACTGATCAGTTCGGTTTCCGTCGTCGGCGGCATCGTGTTGGGAATCGTGGCGGTGATCCTCGGCTTCATCGGCCGGAGCCGAGTCAAAAGCGGTGAAGCCAACAACGGCGGCG
The DNA here is from genome assembly GCA_903911165.1 of uncultured Actinomycetes bacterium. GTDB lineage: Bacteria > Actinomycetota > Actinomycetes > Mycobacteriales > Mycobacteriaceae > Mycobacterium. The sequence continues at coordinate 6,954 of CAIWCQ010000481.1, forward strand.
TCGCCACCGCGGGCATCATCCTGGGCGTCATCTCGATCATCGCGGGCCTGGCCTTCATCGCCATCTGGGTCGGCCTCTTCAAGGACGTCGGTGCCGGGGGATATATCGACTGCCTGCAGAGAGCCGGAGAGGACCGCGCGGCAGTCCAGCAGTGCTCAGACGAGTTCCGTCAATCGATGACGAACCGGCTGGGACCCACCAGCTAAGCGGACTAACTCCGGGCTGGGAAGTGCTTGACGATGCCCTCCTGGGCGACCGTGGCGACAATTGCACCGACGCGGTCGAAGAAGTGCCCCATCCCCAGGCCGCGCGATTCCGCGGCGGCCGGTGACGCCGTCGAGTAGAGAACCCAGTCGGAAAAGTCGACCGGACGGTGGAACCACACCGAGTGGTTGATGGTGACCGCGAAGATCCGGTCCCAACCCCAGGACAATCCATGGGTGGTGATGATCGAGTCCAGCACGGTCGTGTCCGAGGAGTAGATCAGCGCGGCGGTATGCAGCACCGGGTCGGCGGGCATATCACCGGCCGCGGTGAGCCAAACCCGGTTGTGGCTCAGACGCTCACCCTTATCGCGCATCACCCAGGCCGGGTCATTGGCATAACGCCATTCGATGGGACGCAGGGCGTCGACGAAACCGGGCACGACCCGCTCATACCCGACCAGCACCTCGTCGATCGTCGGGAGGGTTTCCGGTTCCGCGACATCCGGCGCGGGAAAACTATGTTCCAGGCCCTTACCCGCCGACAGATACGACACCAGGGCGGTGGCCAGCAGGACGCCCCCCTGCATGGCGTCCACCCGTCGGTTGGCGAACCGCTTCTCATCGCGCAGTCGCACCACATGGAACTCGATATCAGCGGACGGGTCGCCGCCGGCGATGAAGTGGACTGAGAGCGCACTGGGCGGCAGGTCATCGACCAGCGTGCGGGTGGCCGCCACGAATGCCTGGGCCATCAATTGGCCGCCGAAGGTGCGGATCGGATTCTTTCGCGGGTGACGGCCGGTGAAGACGTCGTCGCCGAGTGAGCCAACATCAAGGATGGCCAGCAGTTCATCGAGATCGGACTGTCCCACAGACTCCGGCACCGGCCACCTCTCAATCGGTCCCACTGGTGTCAATCGGTCCCACTGGTGTCGATCGGTCCCGCTAGTGGTCGTTCTCCCCGATCCGATGGACGTGAATCAGGTTGGTCGAGCCTACTGTGTCCGGTGGTGCTCCCGCGACGATGATGACCAAGTCGCCGCGCTGATACCGCCCCAACTCCAGCATCGCGTGATCGACCTGTCGGATCATGTCGTCGGTGCTGGCGGCTTCGGGCACGATGAATGTCTCGGTACCCCAGGTCAACGCGAGTTGGCTGCGCACCTCCGGCGCGGTCGCGAACGCGAGCAGCGGTATCGGACTGTGCAGCCGGGACAGTCGGCGCACGGTGTCCCCCGAGGAGGTGAAGGCAACCAGCGCCTTGGCATCCAGACGCTCCCCGATTTCGCGGGCCGCATAGGAGATCACTCCCGGCTTGGTCCGCGGCACGTGCGTCAGCGGTGGCGCCGCCGTGGAGTTGTCCTCCACCGCACAGATGATGCGCGCCATGGTCCGTACCGCTTCCAACGGGTAACGACCCACCGACGTCTCGCCGGACAACATCACCGCGTCCGCCCCGTCCAGTACCGCATTGGCGACGTCGGAGGCCTCCGCACGAGTGGGCCGGGAGTTCTCGATCATCGACTCGAGCATCTGGGTGGCCACGATCACCGGCTTGGCGTTCTCGCGGGCGATCTGAATGGCCCGCTTCTGCACCAGTGGCACTTCCTCCAGAGGCAGTTCCACCCCGAGATCACCCCGGGCGACCATGACCGCGTCAAAGGCCCGCACTATCGCTTCGAGGGAGTCGACGGCTTCGGGCTTCTCCAGTTTGGCGATCACCGGAATCCGGCGACCGACCCGGTCCATGACCGCATGGACCAACTCGATGTCGGCAGGAGAGCGCACAAACGACAGGGCGATCAAGTCCACGCCCAGGTTCAGTGCGAACTCCAGATCGGCAATGTCCTTCTCGGACAACGCCGGAACCGAGACTGCCATGCCCGGCATCGACAACCCTTTGTTGTTGCTGACGGGTCCGCCCTCGGTGACGGTGCACACCACGTCGGCTCCGTCGATGTGCTCAACGACCAGAGCGACCTTGCCGTCGTCGACCAGCAGTCGGTCACCGGGTCGAGCATCGCCCGTCAATTGCTTGTAGGTGGTGGAGACCCGATCGTGGGTGCCGTCGCACTCCTCGACGGTGATGCGAATCGTCTCGCCGTCGGCCCAGAGCGCTTTTCCGTCGGCGAATCGGCCCAGGCGGATCTTCGGTCCCTGCAGGTCGGCCAGTATTCCGACGGCACGGCCGGTGGCTTCAGAGGCGCTACGTACCCGCCGATAGGCGGCCTCGTGGTCGGCATAGTCGCCGTGGCTGAAGTTCAGGCGGGCGACGTCCATTCCCGCCTCGACCAAGGATTTCACCATGTCGTCGGTGCCGGTGGCCGGGCCGAGGGTACAGACGATCTTGCCGCGCCGCGTCACGAGGGGAGCATAGCCGCGTCGCGTTTAGTCCAGGGCGCCTAGGGGGCGAACACCGTTGGAACAAGCGGGAACCCGGGAAGGTTTCGGAGCACGGTCCATGCGAGGGCCGCGACAGCAACCGCAACCATGGCGGCCGGGGTGAATGCCGGGCGTTCGATCCGACGCCGCCACACCCACCACAACGCCAGCATCGGAAGCCCGACGAGTAGGAAAACGTTGTCGGCGACGGCGGCCGCCAGATCGCCGTGCAGGAGATCGTGGGTCATCCGCAACCCGCCGCAGGCCGGACAGTTGAGTCCGGTCAACATCTTGAACGGGCAACCCGGGTACAGCGACCCAGGTTGATGGGGATCAACCAAGCCGATATAGCCGAGGCCGCCGACCGCCACTACGCCGGAACCCAGCCCCGCGTACAGCCGGGCGCTAGATGGCATCGCGCAATGGTCGGCCCGCGGGATCGCGCACCTTGTCGGTAAGGATCAGGGTGGCGTCGATGATTCCCCAGATCACCGGCACGATGAAGCCGATCCCGCAGGTGACGATACCGAGCACCACGCCGCCGATCAGTTGGGTGATACCCAGGGTGGTGTAGCCGAGGTAGATGCGACCGATGCCGACAACTCCGACGAGACCGAGCAGTTGCAGCAGGCCCGCCACCACTTTGGACTTGTCCGAGAACGGCTCACCGGTCAGCGGATGCCGGCCGAATGGTGCGGCGGGGTCGAATCCGGCCGGCGGGTACTGGCCCGGGGGGTACGGGCCTGGGAACTGGCCGGGCTGAGCCGACTGGTGGGGCGGCGGGTAATTGGGCGGCGGGTAGTAGGGCGGCGGAGTTTCGCCCGGGCCTCCGAACGGTTGCTCGGTCATAGGCCCAGCATGCCAGAAACCCAGCAGGCCAGAAGCCCAGCAGGCCAGCGGGCCGACTGATCTCAGTCGCGGCTCGAAACGCCCCAAAGTAGTCGACGCATAGTCGAGCCGAATCCCGCTGTCTCCCGCGCGGGTTCGGACTCGACCGGTTCGGGTTCTGGCTCAGGTTCGGGCTCTACCAACTCCGCCTCGGGTTCGGGCTTGGGCTCTGCCAACTCCGCCTCGGGCTCGGGCTCTGCCGGTTCGGCCTCGAGTTCGGGCTCCACCAACTCCGCCTCGGGCTCTGGCTCCACCAACTCCGCCTCGGGCTCGGGCTCGGACTCCGTGGAGGTCTCGGCGGTGAACTGCTCATCGGAGTCGAACACCACGACAGTCTCGGTCTCGGGGGCATCCGCGTACACCACGACTGTTTCGGCGTCAGCAGCCGTAGTGGCTTCGTCGTCGGCCTCCTCGGCCTCCACGACTTCTTCGACTTCGACGACTTCTTCGACTTCGACGGCCGCTTCGACTTCTTCGACTTCGACGACTTCGACG
>CAIWCQ010000482.1 GCA_903911165.1 uncultured Actinomycetes bacterium
GGGTCGATGCCCGCGCCGCGCAGCACCCGAAGCCGGCCGGTCGAGGCCGAGCCGAGCACCACGCGGGTCATCGGCACCCGGTCATCGGCGCATATGCGTCCGCTCCAGCAGGGTGACCCGCTGCCAGCTGGTGACCGGGTAGCGCAGCTTGTCCACCGGGTGACCCCAGAGGTTGCGTTCGATAGGTCCGGGGTCGGGCGAACCGCCGCTGGCGCCGGCCAGCACGCTGAGCAGCGCCGCGATCTCGGCGTCGGTGGGATTGCCTTTGAGGATGCGGATCTCACTCACAGGTGCCTGATCGGTCGCCTCGCCCGTCTTCGTCGCCTCGGTCGCATGGGTCATAGCGGGATATTCCCATGCTTCTTCGGCGGAGTCTGGACCAGCTTGCGCTCGAGCAGGCGCAGCGAACTCGCGATGTAGCCGCGGGTGTGCGAGGGCGGGATGACCGCGTCGACGTACCCGCGTTCGGCCGCGATGTAGGGGTTGACCAAAGTGTCCTCGTAGTCGCGCTGCAACTCCAGGCGCAGCGCGTCAACGTCCTGGCCGTCGCTCGCGGCATCATTGAGTTGCTTGCGGTAGACGAAGCCGACCGCGCCAGAGGCACCCATCACCGCGATCTGTGCGCTCGGCCAGGCCACGTTGACGTCGCAACCCATATCCTTGGAGCCCATCACGCAGTACGCGCCCCCGTAGGCCTTACGGGTGATCACGGTGATTTTGGCGACGGTGGCCTCGCCGTAGGCGTAGAGCAGCTTCGCGCCGCGCCGGATGATGCCGTTGTATTCCTGCTCGGTGCCGGGCAGGAAACCGGGCACGTCGACGAGCATGATGATCGGAATGTTGAAGCAGTCGCAGGTTCGGATGAACCGCGCGGCCTTCTCCGAGGCGTTGATATCCAGGCAGCCGGCGAACGCGGTCGGCTGATTAGCCACGATGCCGACGGGTCGACCGTCGACGCGGCCGAACCCGACGATGATGTTCTGGGCGTAACCCGCCTGAATCTCGAGGAACTCGTCGTCGTCGAGGATCCGGGTGATCACCTCGTGCATGTCGTAGGGCTGGTTCGGTGAATCCGGGATCAGGGTGTCGAGTTCGAGATCTTCCTCGGTGAGATTGTCCTCGATTGCACCCGGGTGCGGTGGCGCCGGGTAGCGCGGCGGATCGGAGTAGTTGTTCGCCGGCAGGTAGCTCAGCAGATCGCGCACGTAGTCGAAGGCGTCCTGCTCGCCGGAGGCGACGTAGTGCGCGGTGCCGGACTTCGCCATGTGGGTCTGAGCGCCGCCGAGTTCCTCCATGGTGACGTCCTCACCGGTGACGGTCTTGATGACGTCGGGTCCGGTGATGAACATCTGGCTGGTTGCCTCGACCATGACGACGAAGTCGGTCAGTGCGGGACCGTAGACGTGCCCGCCCGCCGCCGCGCCCATCACCAGTGAGATCTGCGGGATCACACCCGAGGCGAGGATGTTGTTGCGGAAGATCCGGCTGTAGAGGCCCAGCGACACCACACCTTCCTGGATGCGGGCGCCGGCGCCGTCGTTGATGCCGATCAGCGGTCGTCCGGTCTTGACCGCCATTTCCTGGACCTTGACGATCTTCTCGCCGTAAACCTCGCCGAGACTGCCACCGAAGACCGACGCGTCCTGGCTGAAAATGCAGACGTCACGGCCGTCGATGGTGCCGTAGCCGGTGACGACGCCGTCGCCGACCGGCCGGTTGTCCTGCAGGCCGAAGTTGGTGGAGCGGTGCCGGGCCAGGCCGTCCAGTTCGACGAAGGAGCCCTCATCGAGCAGGGCCAGGACGCGTTCACGGGCGGTCAGTTTGCCTTTGGCGTGGACCTTCTCGACCGCGGTCTCACCGACCGGATGCAATGTCTCCTCGGTGCGCCTGCGCAGATCGGCCAGCTTGCCGGCCGTCGTGTGGATGTCCGCGTGGATGTCCGGTTCGGTCGTCGTCATGGGTCACGATGGTACCCATGGGCTACCCCGACAACGTGCTGGCAACCGGCGAGCAGGTGGTGTTGCACCGTCACCCGCATTTCAAGCGGCTGGTGGCGCCCATCCTGGTGCTGCTGGTGAGCACCGCGTTGGCGGCTTTCGCCGCCGCGTTGGTGAGCCAGACCGGCTGGGATGACACTGCCAGGAAAGCGGTGTCGGCGGCCATCGCCGGGGTGTGGCTGGTGCTGGTCGGCTGGCTGACGCTGCGGCCGTTCCTGGCGTGGCTGGCGACGCATTTCGTGATCACCGACCGGCGGGTGATGTATCGCCACGGCGTGCTGACCCGCGCGGGTATCGACATTCCCTTGGCGCGGATCAACAGTGTCGAGTTTCGGCACGGGCTGATCGACCGGATGCTGCGCACCGGCACCCTTGTCATCGAGTCGGCGTCCCAGGATCCCCTGGAGTTCAATGACATTCCCGGCGTCGAACGGGTGCATTCACTGCTCTATCACGAAGTCTTCGACACGCTCGATTCAGAGGAGAGCTGATCGGGCGATTCCGAGGAGAGCTGATCGGGCGATTCCGAGGAGAGCTAACCGGGGGATCCCGAGGACTTCGGACCGGTGTGGCCGGAACTGTGGTCCTCGAGCGCCTCGGCGATGCCGCCGGTGGTTAGCACCGATTCCAGGGTGCGGTCCGGGTCGTCGCCGAGCTCGTCGGGGAACACCCAGCGCCGCAGCGCCCAGAACCGGAAGCCCATCTGCAGCAGATTTCCAATCAGATAGGCCGAGATGAAGTCGGCGATGTTCTCTACCGTCAAGGACACTTCCGGTACCCGCAAACCAAGCACGTAGCTGGAGAAGTACAGCGGCGCCATGCTCAGCACCACCCCGACCGCGCTGACGCCGAAGAACAGCAGTGCCTCGTGATGGCGTTCGCGGCCGCCGCGGTCCCGGAAGCTCCACTCCCGATTGAGAATGTAGGAGGCGATCACCGCGATGATCCCGGAGATCACCTTGGCCGTGACCGGCTTGGGCTCGAGGATGGTCAGCTTGAGGGTGAAGAAGATCACCGAGTCGATTACGAACGTGGTCGCGCCGACGATCGCGAACTTGATCAGTTCGTGGTGCCGGTCGGCGAAGGGCCGGATCGCGCGAGGCAGCCGGGCGATCGTGGCATCAGCGAAGGACACAACGGCAAAGTCTAGAAGAATCCGCCGGGCGTTGCGTAGAGGCGCTGGTCACCGCGGGGATACCGCGGTCGTGGCAGCATAAGAGGCGTGCCGAAGGTAGCGATGGTGGGCGGTGGGCAATTGGCCCGGATGACGCATCAGGCCGCGATCGCACTGGGCCAGAGCCTGCGGATCCTCGCGACCGATCCCGGCGACCCGGCCGCTCAGGTCAGTCCCGACGTCGTGATCGGTACCCACACCGATCTGGACGCACTGCGACGGGTCGCGGCCGGGACGGACGCGCTGACCTTCGACCACGAGCATGTGCCCACCGATCTGCTCGACGCGCTCGTCGCCGAGGGTGTCACGGTGCTGCCCGCACCGTCGGCGCTCATTTTCGCCCAGGACAAAGCGGCGATGCGTCGGCGACTCTCGGAGTTAGGCGCACCGGTGCCGCGCTTCACTGAGGTGCGTGCGGTTGACGACGTCGACGCGTTCGCCGCGCGAGTAGGCGGCCCGGTGGTGGTTAAGACGGTGCGCGGCGGTTACGACGGCCGGGGCGTGGTGCTTGCCGACGATGTAGCGACGGCTCGCACGGCGGTGGCCGGGTACCTTGCCGACGGCGTCGCGGTGCTTTTAGAGGAACGGGTGGCGATGCGCCGTGAACTCTCGGCTCTGGTGGCGCGCTCGCCACTGGGACAGGGCGCAGCCTGGCCGATCGTGGAAACCGTTCAGCGCGAGGGCATCTGCGTCACCGTGCTGGCGCCCGCGCCCGGGCTGTCCGATCAGTTGGCTACTGCCGCCGAGCAGTTGGCGCTGCGGATCGCCGATGAGTTGGGCGTCGTTGGTGTGCTCGCCGTCGAACTTTTCGAGACCCTCGATGGCGCACTGATGGTCAACGAGTTGGCCATGCGGCCGCACAACTCCGGACACTGGACCATGAACGGCTCGGTCACCAGTCAGTTCGAACAGCACCTGCGGGCGGTGCTGGACTACCCACTCGGCCTCACCCGCCCGGTCGCACCGGTGACGGTGATGGCCAACGTGCTCGGCGCGGACACACCGCCGTCGATGGGCATGGATGAGCGCGTCCACCACCTGTTCGGCCGGTTGCCCGATGTCCATGTGCACCTCTACGGCAAACAGGAGCGCCCCGGCCGCAAGATCGGGCACGTGAACGTTATCGGCACTGACGTCGGGCCGGTGCGGGAGCGCGCCGAACGCGCGGCACACTGGTTGTCGCACGCAGACTGGTCGGATGGATGGAGCGGCGGAGATGGCTGACGCGCCGGCGACGATGCAGAGCGAAGCGATGAGGAGGAGCGGCGGAGATGGCTGACGCCCGCGTGGGGCTGATCATGGGAAGTGACAGTGACTGGCCGGTGATGGAGGCCGCCGCGACGGCGCTCGCTGAATTCGACGTGCCCTTCGAGGTCGGTGTGGTCTCCGCGCACCGAACCCCCGGACGGATGCTCGACTACGCCCGCGGAGCGGCCGGGCGCGGAATCGCGGTGATCATCGCCGGCGCCGGCGGCGCGGCCCACCTGCCCGGCATGGTCGCCTCGGCCACACCGCTGCCGGTGATCGGAGTTCCGGTGCCACTGGGCACCCTCGACGGGATGGACTCGCTGCTGTCGATTGTCCAGATGCCGGCCGGGGTGCCGGTGGCGTGCGTCTCGATTGGCGGGGCTCGCAACGCCGGTCTGCTGGCGGTGCGGATGCTGGCCGCCGCCGATCCCGACCTGATGGCCCGGATGGAGGCCTTCCAGGCCGGACTGGAGGCCGAGGTGCAGGCAAAGGACCGTGCATTGCGAGCGCGATTGCTAGGCGAGTGAGCAGGCGGGTAAATTAGCCGCAGATCCCCGAGGAGGTTCCCATGTCTGATCCGTCGTTCGATGTCTTCCAATTGCCCGAGGTGCACGAGGAGTTGCGCGCCGCGATCAGGGCGCTGGCAGAGAAGGAGATCGAGCCTTACGCCGCCGCGGTCGACGAGGATGCGCGTTTCCCGCAGGAGGCCCTCGACGCGCTCAACGCCTCGGGCTTCAATGCGGTGCACGTGCCCGAGGAATACGGCGGTCAGGGCGCGGACTCGGTGGCGGCGTGCATCGTCATCGAGGAGGTCGCCCGCGTCGACGCCTCGGCCTCGCTGATTCCCGCCGTCAACAAACTGGGCACCATGGGGCTGATCCTGCGCGGCTCCGATGAGCTGAAGAAGAAGGTGCTCTCCGAGATCGCCGACGGCAAGATGGCCTCCTACGCGCTGTCGGAACGCGAAGCCGGCAGCGATGCCGCCGCGATGCGGACCCGCGCCAAGGCCGACGGCGACGGCTGGATCCTCAACGGCTCCAAGTGCTGGATCACCAACGGCGGCAAGTCCGCCTGGTACACCGTGATGGCGGTGACCGATCCCGACAAAGGCGCCAACGGGATCTCGGCGTTCATGGTTCACGAGGACGACGAGGGTTTCACGGTCGGACCTAAGGAGCGCAAGCTCGGGATCAAGGGTTCGCCGACCACCGAGTTGTACTTCGAGAACTGTCGAGTCCCCGGCGATCGCATCATCGGCGATCCCGGAACGGGTTTCAAGACCGCACTGGCCACCCTTGACCACACCCGGCCCACCATCGGCGCCCAGGCGGTCGGTATCGCCCAGGGCGCACTCGACGCGGCGATCGCCTACACCAAGGACCGCAAGCAGTTCGGCCGTCCGGTTGCCGACAACCAGGGTGTGCAGTTCATGCTCGCCGATATGGCGATGAAGACCGAGGCGGCACGGCTGATGGTGTACTCGGCCGCCGCCCGCGCCGAACGCGGCGAAGCCGACCTCGGGTTTATCTCCGCGGCATCGAAGTGTTTCGCCTCCGATGTCGCGATGGAGGTCACCACCGACGCCGTCCAGTTGTTCGGCGGTGCCGGCTACACCGTCGACTATCCGGTGGAGCGGATGATGCGTGACGCCAAGATCACTCAGATCTATGAGGGCACCAACCAGATTCAGCGGGTTGTGATGTCGCGCGCGCTGCTGCGCTAGTCCTCGGGTCTAATCTTCGGCTGGGCGCAGGTGGGTGATGTCGCCCGCCGAGACCGCCACGATCTGCGATCCAGTGTCGATGTGAAGCTGGCCCAGTTCGTCGAGATCGGTTGCCGTGCCGACGATTTCGCGATCTCCCGGTAGGGTTGCGCGCACCCGATTGCCCAGCGTCACGCTTCTGCGGCGATAGTCGGCGACAAGGGTGGCATCCGGCCCGCCGGCTGAGCGCCAGCGGTCGATCCGAGCGGACAACTCGGCCAGCACTGCACCCAGCAGTGCGCTACGGTCCAGCATCGATGAACCCAACATGAGCAGTGACGTCGCACGTGGGTCCGGTGCCTCGTCGGGTTTCAGCGTCACATTGAGGCCGAGACCAACCACGATCACCGGGTCGGGTGCCGCCACCTCGGCAAGGATGCCGCCAAGTTTTCCCTCGCCGACCAGAATGTCGTTGGGCCACTTGAGGTTCGCGTCCACTCCAGTGGTGGCCCGGACGGCGTCGACCACGGCTACGCCGGTGAGCAGTGGTACCCAACCCCAGCCGGCCGCCGGTACGCCGGCTGCGCTGATTCCGACCGACAGCGCGATCTGGGACCGTGGCGGCGTGGACCAACTTCGCCCGTTGCGGCCGCGGCCGGCGCTCTGATGTTCTGCGATCAGCACCGCGCCGTCGATATCCTCACCTGCGCTGTGCCGGGCCAACAGGTCGGCGTTGGTGGATCCGGTGGTCTGGACCACGTCGAGATGTTTCAAAGCCCGGCCGGCACCGACGAGGTCGTGGCGTACACCGTCGACATCGAGTGCCGCACGGTATGGGATTTCGCTCATGGGCAACAGCCTAGGGAGGCCCGCTCAGTCCAGCGTCCGGGTGACTTTCTCGGTCACCCGGCGCCGGTCGAGCAGTGCGGGGTCCGGGTTGTTGACCTGGACCAGTGAGGCGCCCGCGGCGAACACCGCCAGCAGGTTGTCGACGATCTGCTGCGGAGCCGACCAGGGCTGCATCGACATCACCCGATCGGCGGCGGTGAGCCCGCGGGCTTGCGCGCTGCGTCGGGCGGCGTCGAGCACGACGTCGACGGAGCGGCCGTCGAGCGCCGGGCCGGGTGAGCGTTCCGGTGTCACCTGATCGCCGTGCACCCGCACCGCGGTGGCGTAGTCGGTGACGCCGATCGGTAGGTTGTCGGCCGGCTTGCCGAAGGGATCCAATGACAGCACCGCCACCTCGCCCATCTGACTGCCTTCCACCACGACGTCATCGGCTTCGGCCAGTCGGTCGGCGGTACACAGGGCAATGTCGGCGGCACCACTGCAGACGACTTCGGCACCGATCCACCACACCCCCAGCAGCACCGCCGCGGTCTGCCAGTGCGCGGGCAGCAGCACGGCCACCCGGGTGCCCGGCCCGGCGCCGAGTTCGTCACGCAGCAGGTTGGCGGTCTTGGCCGCCCAGTTCGCCAGCGTGACCGTCGACAGTTCGATCCGCTCACCGGTCGCGTCGTCATAGAAGGTGATGCGCGGGCCCATCGGGTTCGCGGAGAGCAACGGGGTCAACAGTGCGTCGGTCAGGTTGTCCATCAGTTGACGCACTTGGGGTCATCTGACCCCGCCGTGATCACCGGCGACGGCGGCGGTGTGTCGGTGCCGTCAGAGGACTGCTGTTCGACCTCAGCCGCCGCCGTCGGCAGCGTGCCGTCGAGGCCCGACCCCGGCCCGGCGTAGTCGTCGGCGAGTACCACTCGCACGGTCCCGGACGGGATCGAGGCGTCTGCCACCACCGGCAGTCCACCGAGTTCCTTCGCGACCGCCACGGCACCGAGATCATCGTCGGTCGCGGCTTGAACCTGGGTTTCACTCACCTTGGTCTCATCGCCGTTGCCGACAGCACCGGTGCCGAATCCCATGGCGCTGAGTCGTTCCGACACTGCGCCGGCCAGTCCGTTGATATCGGTGTCGTTGACGACATCGGTGGTGGTCTGATCGCGGGAGTAGGCGACCTTCTCGATTTTGCCGGCGGCCTGGTCCTGCAGCAGGCCGGACACCCATTCCTTCACTTGCGCAGGATCGAGGCGAACGACTGACTGCA
>CAIWCQ010000483.1 GCA_903911165.1 uncultured Actinomycetes bacterium
CCCGGCACCGTGACGAAGGTGCAGTAGTGGCAGGTGTCGCGGCAGAGGTGGGTGAGTGGAATGAACACCTTGCGCGAATAGGAGACGGACAACCGGCCCAACGAATCCCGATGGCCGGCGTTCTCAAGCCCGGCATCGCGGACCCGCGCCGCGCTCGCACAGAGGTCCGCGAGGTCATCGCCGCGGGCAGTCATCGCGATGGCGGCCTCGTCAACGTTGAGCGCCACTCCGTCGCGGGCCCGTCGCAGCACCCGCCGCAACGCTGCCGAGTCGGTCATCGGGACCGGCATGCATCACGGGCGACAGACATGGTCCCCACAGTAGTGCCAGCTACGGGAAGTGCCAGCTACGGGAGTGCCAGCTACGGGAGTGCCAGCTACGGGAGTGCCAGCGCAGGTGGGCGATCCGGGGCGGGCGCTACCTCGGCCATGTAACACCGGACGGCGGGAAACGTACACTAAAGACAGAGCCCGACAGCAAACGTGATGAACAGGGAGAAGTCCTCAATGACAGTGTCCGTGCGCGCTTTCCTGGCCGCGGGCCTTGCCGCCGCAACCCTGAGCGTCGTCGTCGTGGCTCCCGTGTCTGCACCGAGAACCGGCGCGCTCAACCTGGCATCGATCGAGATGACGTCGATCGAACTGGCCTCGATTGAAGTGGCCTCGATTGAGTTGGGTGCCGCAATCGCCCCGCCGATCCAGCCGGGCGTCGCCACCGCTGCGGTGAACGCGGGGCCCGTCGCGTCGGCCACCGGGTCGGCTGGCGAGGCGATCATCAATACCTTCAACGCCGTCGAGCCCTTCGTGCAATACGGCTTCGAACTCGCCGCCTGGGCCGCGAGCTACCTGCCCTGGCCGATCGGCTGGCTGGGCCAGCAGATCAACATCGCCTACAACACCGGGGAGCCGATCGTCCAGGCGCTCGTCTACAGCTTCGCCTACCTCATCGACGGGCAATTCGATCTGATCGGCCTGACGCTGAGCTACGGACTCAACCTCGCGGTCACCAACTTCGTCGAGGGTGAGATCGCCTGGTTACTGAGTTTCCTCCCGCCGTTGCCGCCGCTGCCGCCGCCGCCACCGTTCCCCACCGCGGCCGTCGCCAACCGCGTGGCCGCCGCTGCCGTCCCGGCGCGCGCAGGTACCGAAACGGCCACTGGGCTAGATGCCGAGACCCCTCCGGTCTCGGGGCCAGATGCCGAGACCCCGGCAGTCACGGAACCAGTTGCCGAGACCCCGGCAGTCACGGAGCCAGTTGCCGAGACCCCGGCTTCGCGGGCCACCCGCGCCGTGGCTCGCCGTGCGATCGCGGCGCGACAGTCGCTGCCGGCGCCTGCCGCAGTGGATACCGCAGTGGATACCGCAGTGGATACCGCACCCGCAGCACTCGTCGCCACCACGGTCGATGCTGCGGATGCAACGTCCGCGGTGAGCGCGCCCATCGCCGCACCGGTGAAAGAACCCCGCAGGGCCGCTCGTTCGACAGCAGCACGGTCCGCCGACACTGACGCCTGAGTGGACACGTCACGCCATTCGACGTCACGCCATTCGACGTCACGCCATTCGACGCAGCACCATGGCCGCCGGCGCAGCGCCGAGTAGCAGCAGGATCAGCACCGAGTAGGCCAGGATTCCCCGGCCGCCGAAGACAATGTCCCCGCCGGGGCCGCCGAAAGTCAATGCCGCCACCGTTGCCAGCCAGGCCCACAGTGGCAGCACCGCAAGCCTTTTCGAACCTGTCCAGTGCCCCGCGGCCCACACCAGTGCGGCATTGACCAGCCCGCTCGCCAGAGCACTCACCGGGAACGGAATCGCACCGAGATACATCGGCAGCAGCAGCGCACCCAGAACTGCCGATAACACACCGTCGACTGTCAACATGGCCAGCACCACCGGACCGAATCGGCTCTCCAGAGCGCTACCCGAGATCAAGTCCGGCCAAAAGGTCGCGTTCCCAACCCCTGTCATCGGTCTCGCCCGGCCGGCCGGACGCGAGCACGTAGTGCTCCCGGCTCAGCACCGGCAGGACCAGTTTGTTCGACAGTGTGAACGCCCGACCAGTCGGACCGAGCACCATCTGCGTTCCGTGCGCGGCGATAGCGGCGACTTTCGCCGCGACATGCTCCGGGGCGTCGATCACAGCGGTGATCCGGTCATCGGGAAATCCGTACGTCATCTCGGCCGGCGGCCAGATCCAGTCCGGCAGGACATCGTCGGGCCCGAGTGCGTCCACACCCGAACGGAACCTCGCCGCAGAGGTCACCGTCCAGTAGAACTTCGGCACCTGCCACCGGGCGGCGGCAATGGCTGCGGTGGTGACGTGGTGGGCCCGAATGTGGTCCGGGTGGCCGTATCCGCCGTCGGGGTCGTAGGTCACCACCACGTGCGGCCGCAGCTCGGCGATCACGTCCGCAAGTTGTCCGACGACCACACCGGTGTCCGAGTCGACGAACGCGGTGCGGCGACGCCGCGGGGTATCCGGCATGCCCGAGTCCCGCCAGCACCCGGCACCACCGAGGAATCGAGGCTCGCCAAGCCCGAGATGGCGCAGCGCGTCGGTCAACTCCCCGATGCGATACCCGCCCAGCTGATCGGATTCGGCCACTCCCAACCGGCTGAAGCGGTCCCCGATGACCTCGCCTTCCTCACCGAGGGTGCACGTCACCACGCTGACTTCAGCACCGCGCGCGGCGTAGTGCGCCATGGTCACGCCATTGTTGATGGTCTCGTCATCAGGATGGGCATGGACGAACAGCAGTCGACCTACGGCGGGCATCAGAACACAATGGTCTGATTGCCGTTGCGGATGATGCGGTCTTCGCAGTGCCAGGACACCGCGCGGGAGAGCACCGCCCGCTCTACGTCCGCGCCGAGCCGGACGAGATCATCCACCTCGTGGCGGTGATCGACGCGCACCACATCCTGTTCGATGATCGGCCCCTCATCGAGATCCGCCGTGACGTAATGCGCCGTTGCACCAACGAGTTTGACGCCGCGCTCCCGGGCCCGCCGATACGGTGCCGCACCGATGAAGGCGGGCAGGAACGAGTGATGGATATTGATTACCGGGCAGCCGACCTCGGCCAGGAAATCAGGTGTGAGGATTTGCATGTAGCGCGCCAGCACCACGAGGTCGACGTTTCCACGCAGTAGTTCGAGCTGGCGCTGCTCGGCTTGTGCGCGAATGTCCTTGGTGGCCGGGACGTGGACGAAGGGAACGCCGAAGGGACGCACCTGTTCGGCGAGTTCGGGGTGATTGCCGATGACCATGGCAACCGACATATCAATCTCGCCGCGGCGGTTTCGCCACAGCAGGTCCAACAGACAGTGATCTTCCCGCGACGCCAGGATCGCCACCCGCTTGGGTTTGGCGGCCTCGGTCAACCGGAAGTCCATCTCGTAGCGTTCGGCGACCTGCTCGGCGAAGTCCCGCTCCAGGGAGTCGCGGGCTGCGGCCAACCCCGGCAGGTGGAAAATCGTTCGCTGCATGAAGGTCCCACCCGACTGGCTGGTGGCGTGCTGATCCAACGAGACGATGTTCGCTCCGGCGCCGGCAAGAAATGCGCTGACGGCGGCAACCAGACCGGGCCGGTCCGCGCAACGCAGCAGCAGCCGGCCGATGTCCGCGGTCGACAACTCGCCATCACCTCGAGGATGCTCGGCGGCTGCCAGACTCGGCCCGGTATGCCCTGACATGATTCTCCTGTCGTGCGCGGTGCGTCCTGACGCAGGGTACCCGCGGCCCGCGAGGCGAAGGGAGCGGAAACGCGACTCCCACGGCGAATACGTCTTTGCTGAAGCAGTTCGAGGGTATGGTTCCGCTATCGGAATCAGCCTGTTCAAAGGAGTTTGGGAATGTCTGCCGTAATCCGTTCACTGTTCACCACGGGCGTCGCAGTCGCCAGTGTCGGCGTCATTGCCGTCAGCCCGCTGGCCCCGGCCCCCGCGTTGGCCGTACCGACCGTGCAAATTCCCGGGATCGAACTGGTCAATGGTGCTTCAGTACCCGCTCTCGGCGCCATTCCCTATCAGATTCTGGTGAATCTGCTGGGCGATGCCCTGGCGCTGGCCCCGATCGTGATCGGCGGCATCGAGCAGTGCACGGTCTGCATCGGGCCCGTGAATCCGCCCAGCCCTGCGCCGTCGCCCTTCACCGGCTGGGGCGCCCTCGGGTTCGGCGTGGGCTTGCTGACCACCCCATTCGCCATCGTCGGGGCTCTCGGGGCCGGGCAGAGCATCGGCCAGGCGTTGGGCGCGGGCATCCTCGCCTTTCAGATCCCGGTGGACAACACCTTCGCCCTACTGGCGGTCCCGCGCGAGGGGTTCGGCGGATATGAGTTCGCCGCTACCCGCGCCCGGGCGCGCCAGGCCGTCACCGACGCCATCGTGGGCACCATCGGCGTCGCCGAGCAGGTGCTGACCGGGGTGCGGCAGATCATCGGTTCGGGCCTGCTGGCCATCACGTACTTTGCCCAGACACTGGTCGCCGGGGGTGGCGTCATCGCGGCGATCCAGGCGGGCCTGGCACCCGTCCAGGCGAGTGTCAGGACGGCTTTGAATAACACCGTCGGTGCGGTGCAGGCCCTGCGCACGGCCGTCTACGTCGACCTCACCAGTGGTCCGGGCGCGGCCACCTCCCCCATTCCGACAGTCTCGGCCGCCAGTGCGGCTACCGCTGCCTCGGCCGCCAACGCGGCGTCGGCTGCCTCGGCGAACATGCCCCGCAGCGTCGCTGCGGCCAGGGCGATCGCCACTGCGGCGCCCGTCGCGGGCGGCGACAGCGACTCATCCGGTGCCGACTCAACCGGTGCGGGCTCAACCGGTGCGGAAAATGTCAGCGGCGACAGCGGCCGGGCCGCGGCCAAGCCAAGCCGGGCCCGATCAGCGGAGGCCCGATCAGCAGAGGCCCGGTCTACCGGAGTCCGATCCGCCGCCGCCCGGGCGGTCGGCTAGCGGGTCACCTTCGCCCACGCCCCGGCGTCGCCGACGATGCCCACCGGCACCGCGCCGGTCAGGCTCACGTTGCGCACGCCGGGTCCCGCCGCGACGATGGTGGAGTCCTGCATGATCGGCAGCACTGTCGCCATCGCCCACAGTCGCGGCTCCACCGCGGCGATGACCGCCTTGATATCCCGCGAACCATCCAAGGCGCCGTCGATGAGCGGTTGAACCCCGCGATCGCAGATCCCGGTGAGGTTGGACGGTGCGCGCACCAGCGCTGCACTCTCGGGAGGTCGGGAGCCTTCGGTTTGAACGGCGTCGGTCGGCTTCGGTGTCGCGGTTGGCCGTTCTCCCGGCACCGGCGGCACCGCCACTGTCTCCAGTGCCGGGCACCCGAAGCGCGACGCCAGTGCCGTTGCCAGATCGCCGCCGGCACTGGACCAGCCAACGATGGCGTCGACCTGGTTATCCACCAGGGCGGTGGTGTATAGCACCGGCGGTTCCAGCGCCAGCACCGAGGCCGCGATGCCAACCCCGCGCAACTGGTCGGCCGCGGTATTGGCGACCGCCACTGACGTCGGGTCATTGGACGCGGCCCCGATCACTAACGCGAAGGTCTCGCCATTGCGGCTGATGCGCCCGCGAGTCGTCTCCTGCGGCGGTGGCTCGGTGGTGGCCGACTTACCGGGCGGTGTCGTCCGCGGCGAACCGGTCGCAACCTCATCAACCCGGTAGCCGGCCTCGGTGAACAGTGCCAACGCTCGCTCCCGGTCTACGGGGGCCGGTTCCGTGGACACGTAGCCGGGGTCACTCGGGGCGCGGATAAGCGCCTGGTCCAGCGTGACCGAATTGTCGCTTCCCGCACCGACCGCCGCCAGCAACTCGACGTCGATCAGCCCCAGGATCGCTTTGCGCACAAGGGAATCCGCTAGTTTCGGCTGCTGGGCCCGCAAAGTTAATTGCAGCACCCGCGGCATGATCATTCGGGCGGTGCGCACGTCCGGTATCGCCGAAAGCTGGGCGAAAGTGGCCGCACCGCCGTGCACCTGCGCCACCTGGGTGTCACCATTTCGGATTGAATCCGCAAGCGCGGCAGGTGCGCCCGCCCGCCGGAACAGGATCTGATCGGGTGTGGCCGGCGGCCCCCAGAACCGGTCATTGCGGGCGAGCAGGATCTCGTCGCGCTGCGGGTCGATGGAGTCGACCCTGAATTGCCCGCCCGTCACCTGCACCGCCCGCGCCAGGCCGGCCGAGAAGCCACCCGGCACATCCTTGACGATGTGCGCCGGCAACAGGTTGTTGAACAACTCGCGCCAGGCCGGGTAAGGCTGTGAAAACGTCACGACGGCGGTCTTGCCGCCGTCGGCCGAACGTACGCCGGTGATCAGGTCGTAGCCGGCCGGATCGACGACCCCGGACTTCGAGACCATCTGGCGCCACAAATACCAGAAGTCGTCGGCCGCGATGGGGGCGTTGTCGGTCCACGCCGCCTCCGGCTGGATCTGGTAGGTGACGGTGAACGGACGAGTGCCGGTGACCGCGGCCGAAACCAGCAGCGCAGGATCCATCGCCCAGCGCGATCCGGTCGGCGTCGCGGGGTCCGGGACCGGCCGAAAAGAACTGGGCAGCACCAGTGCGCTGACGGCGGCGTTGACCGGTGACTGATCGGAGAGCAGATGCGGATTGAATCCGGGACCGATCGAGTCGATGCCCACGATGATCTGGGTCGCCTTGGGGCTCGGCGCGGCGGCTTCGGTGGTCTCGGTACTCTGCGGGGCCGGTGGGGCGTCAACCGCGCATCCGCCGGTGGACAGCACCAGCAACAACATCACCGACAGCAGTGCGCTCGCGCTCCGCCCGCTGCCCGAACTCACGTCCTCCAGCGTATCGACTCGCCGCCGAACCGACCGGTCACGCCTTTTGAGCCTTGGCCCGCGACCGGTTGCGGCCGCGGGTGGTGGCATCGAGTTCGGCCTTGCGTACCCGCACGATCTCCGGAGTGACCTCGACGCATTCGTCCTCGGCGCAGAACTCCATGGCTAGTTCGAGGCCGAGTTCCAGCGGCCGGGCGAGTGTCTCCATCACGTCGGAAGTCGACTGCCGCATGTTGGTCAGCTTCTTTTCCCTGGTCACATTGACGTCAAGATCCTCCGCACGCGGATTGATGCCGACCACCTGGCCCTCGTAGGTGTCGTCGCCGGGTTCGACGAAGAACTGGCCGCGGTCGGCGAGTTGAATCATCGCGAACGGCGTCACCGAGCCGGAGCGGTCGCTGACCAAAGAGCCGGTGTGCCGGGCCCGGATCTCCCCGGCCCACGGCCGGTAGCCGTCAAACACCGCGTTGGCGATACCGGTGCCGCGGGTAAGGGTGAGGAAGTCGGTGCGGAACCCGATGAGTCCGCGGCTGGGGACGATGAAGTCCATCCGTACCCAACCGGCCGCGTGGTTGGCCATCTCTTCCATCCGACCCTTGCGGGCAGCCATCAGCTGGGTGACCGCGCCCACGAACTCTTCCGGGCAATCGATGGTCATCGCCTCGAACGGCTCGTGCAGTTTCCCGTCGATGGTGCGGGTGACGACCTGCGGCTTGCCGACAGTCAGCTCGAAACCCTCGCGGCGCATCTGCTCGACGAGGACGGCCAGCGCCAGCTCGCCACGGCCCTGCACCTCCCAGGCGTCTGGGCGGCCGACGTCGACAACCCGGATCGATACGTTGCCGACCAGTTCGGTGTCCAGCCGGGACTTGACCATGCGCGCGGTCAGCTTGTGGCCGGATACCTTGCCGGCCAGCGGCGAGGAATTGGTGCCGATCGTCACCGAGATCGCCGGCTCATCGACGGTGATACGCGGCAGTGCGTGCGCGTGGTCGGGATCGGCGAGGGTGTCGCCGATCATGATCTCCGGCATGCCCGCGACCGCGACGATGTCGCCGGCGACGGCCTCGTCGGTGGGGCTGCGGTCCACACCTTCGGTGGCCAGCAGTTCGGTGATCTTGGCGCTGGTGATGACCGGAAGTCCGTCCACCTCGCGCATCCAGGCCACCTGCTGGCCCTTGCGCAGCCTGCCGTTGTAGATCCGGATGAGCGCTAGGCGGCCGAGAAATGCCGACGCGTCCAAGTTGGTGACCAGCGCCTGCAGTGGCGCCTCCGGGTCGCCCTTCGGTGGCGGGATGTGTTCGAGCAGGACGTCGAACAGCGGATCGAGGTTCTCGCCCTGGGGGTTCTCGCCGTTGGCGGGTTCCACCGTGCTGGCCACCCCCGCTCGGCCGGATGCGTACAGCGTCGGCAGGCCGAGGGCGTGCTCGGCGGCCTTCTGCGCCTCGGCGTCGAGGTCGGTGGCGACATCGAGTAACAGGTCGTGGCTTTCCGAGACGACCTCCGCGATCCGGGCGTCGGGGCGATCGGTCTTGTTGACCACCAGTATCACCGGCAGATGTGCGGCCAACGCCTTACGTAACACGAATCGGGTCTGCGGCAGTGGGCCTTCGGAGGCGTCGACGAGCAGCAGCACCCCGTCAACCATGGACAGACCGCGTTCCACCTCGCCGCCGAAGTCCGCGTGGCCCGGGGTGTCGATGACGTTGATCACGATCTTGCTGCCGTCGGGATTTCGGCGGTGCACGGCGGTGTTCTTGGCCAGGATCGTGATGCCCTTTTCCTTCTCGAGATCACCGGAGTCCATCAGTCGTTCTATCGCGTCGTCGCCGCGGTGACTCAACGCCCCGGATTGCCGAAGCATCGCATCGACCAGGGTCGTCTTACCGTGGTCGACGTGCGCCACGATGGCGACGTTGCGGAATTCGTGCTGGGAGTCGGGGCTAGTCACGAATGCGATTGTCGCAGTGTGGGTGCCGGTTCGCGAAAACGCGTGAGCCGATCAGCGGACGAGGAGCCTGCGCAACTCGGGCAGCCAGGCCCGATCCGCGGGCACCCAGGGCAGGTCAAGCAGTTCGGTCGAGTCGACCCATCGCAAGGCCCGATGGTCGAGGGCCGTCAGGGTGCCACCGGTCTGATTCACCAGGTAGGCCCGCAAGACCAACGCATCGCCGAGGGCCACGTCCATGCCGATCCGCTCACCCACCACCACGTCGACGCCGAGTTCCTCGCGCAGTTCACGCGCCAGTGCTGTGACTTCGGTTTCTCCCGGCGCCACCTTGCCGCCCGGCAACTCCCACAGGCCAGCCAGATCTGGCGGACGCTGTCGCTGCGCGACGAGCAACGCCCGGTCGGCGATCAGTGCTCCGGCGACCACGACCTGCATGGCCTGTGACGGTATACGCTCGGCAGATGGGCGTGTTGAGCGATGACGAGGTCGACGCTGCTGCGGCAGGATTGGATGGTTGGGAGCGTCGCGACAAGGCCCTGCGCCGGTCGGTCACCTTCCCCACCTTCCTCGACGCCATCGACGGCGTGCGCCGGGTGGCCGATCTCGCGGAACGCGCCGACCACCACCCTGACATCGACATCCGTTGGTGCACGGTGACGTTCGCACTCGTCACGCATTCCCAGGGCGGTATCACCCAGCAGGATGTCGCGTTGGCCGGGGATATAGACCGGACTCTCGCCGACCGGTGACCGCGATCCACGCCAGGGTGCCCAGCGTCGCGGCGATGTAGACCAACCCCGACCAAGCCAGATACCAGGGCCGGCCGATTTCCCAGATGGTCGGCTGGGCGAAGCTGAGCAGCCACGGCACTCCAATGAGGGTCAGCACCAGCCAACCCCAGCCCAGGAACCGGGCTCCGGGCCGGGTTCGCCAGGGTCCGTGAAGTAACCAGATCATCAGTGGGACCAGCCAAATCCAGTGATGGGTCCAAGAAATCGGTGAGGCCAGCAGGCCGAACAGTTGAACCACCAGCAGGGAACCCAACCGGTCCCGACAGCTCTCGGTGCCCAGCGCGCGCCACGCCAGCACGGCCAGCACGGCAGTCGCAGTCATCGCGGTCAGCACCAGCGGCCCGTAGGCCGCGTCGTATCCCAGAATGCGCGACAGCCCGCCGCGCCATGACTGATTGGACGACGTCGCGATCGGCCCGACCCGACTCGCGTCACCCAGCAGTTCGGTGAAGTAGTAGCGCGCCTGTTCACCGATAACCGCAACGGACAGTGCAACAGTGCCGGCGAACACCAGAGCCGCGAAAAGCGCTGCGCCCCAACGCCGAACACCCGCGAGATACACGCCGGTAATCGCCGGCGTCAATTTCACGCCGGCAGCCAAGCCGACCAGCAGACCCGACACCCACCACCGGGTGCTGTAGGCCGCCCACAGCATGGCGAGCACCAGGAACACGTTGATCTGCCCGTAGTCGATGGTGCTGCGCAGCGGCTCGATCCAGATCGCTACAGCTGTCCACACCATCGCCATCCGGTGACCACCCGCGGCGCTCGGCGCAAGAAGACACTGGCTGACGCGCACCACACCGTAGAGCGCGGCGATTGTTGCGAGTTGCCAGCACAGCGCCACCGTCTCGAAGGGCAGCCGGATCAACGGGTAGAACAGCAGTGCCGCGAACGGCGGGTAGGTGAACGGCAGCGGGAAGTCCGGGGTCTGATCGGAATAGACGTAGGAATACAGGGTGCCCGGCTCGTCAAGGGTCGCCGCCCCGCCCAGGTAGACGTGGAGGTCGACGAAGTTTGCGCCGTGCGGCAGCAGATAGGTCCACACGAGCCGGGCGGCCACGCTCGCAATCAGCAACGCCGGGGCGAGCCAGGCGAGCGGCGATACCGGCCGGTTCGACATTGACGCGACTTTAGCGTCGCCCACTGCCGGCACCCGGACGTCGGTAGCGCATCGCTCCCGTAACGGTTGCATAAATGCCACACGTGTCACTTGAGTAACTCCTGCAACTGGCTACCTTCGGGTTTCAGGACTTGCAATCAAGAAAGTGGGATCACATGACACGCTCCGCACGCTTCACACGATTCGCCAAGCTCGGCGCCGCCAACGCGATTGCAGGTGCCGGGCTCTGCTCCGTCGCCATCGCCCTGAGCCCGGCCGCAGCAGCGGAACCCATCGTGCCGCCAGTCCTCCCGGATCTGCCAGCGCTGAACATGATTCAACAGTTCGCCACCAATCCCGCCGGAATCGGCGCGGTGCTGCAGTCAGCGGCAACGGCATTGAGTGGCGCCTCCTCGGTGGTGGGTGCGCCCCTTCCCGGTTCAACCCTTCCCGGTTCAACCCTTCCCGGTTCAACCCTTCCCGTCTCGCCCATCCAAATGCCGCCGGGTCTCGCCCCGGTGGCCCCGGTCCCGGTCACCGGTAACCCGATTGCGGACTACCTCCCACTGCTGAACCAGATCGGAATCCCCGGCAGCCTGGTAAATCTGGCCCCCGCGAATTTGCCGATTCAACTCGGCAATCCGGCGAACATTGCGCCCGCGCCGGTGTTCACCCCGCCCGTCGCGCCGATCGTGCCGGCTGCGCCGGCCGGTGGCGTCTTCAACCCGCTCCCACTGCTCTCCGCGCTGCCCTGAGCAGGATCTGCCGCACGCCCCCCCGTAGTTCGTCCCCGTAGTACGTCCCCGTAGTTAGTGCCCGTGATCGTCAACCCTCCGGATTGGGAGCACCCCGTGCTGCATACCGCCAAGCTGGCCGCCACTCTGACCACCGCCGCGTTCGCACTGACCGCGGCGGTGTTCAGCCCGGCCGCGGTGGCCGACCCGACAATCCCGCTGGATCCGGCGCAACTGCCCGGCCTGGCGGCGGTGCAGAATCTCAGCCCGGTCATCCAGCAGGCCGCAGCAATGCCGTCGTCAGCGCAGGAGCTACTGCTGGCTGCGGCATCGCAGTTGGCCGGTAACGCCGCCACACCCGAAGGTTCTGCGGCGCTCGCCGAGGCGGTCACCCGGTTCGTTCAGAACGGTGGACCGGCTGGCCTGACGCCGACGGCGATGGGGGCCCAGCCGTCGGTGGCCGGACTTCCACACGGAACGACGCCGCTGATGACGCCCGGCAGCGGCAACGGCCCGATCCCGCTTCAGCCGCATGTGCCCGCCGTCGGGGCGATCGCCGGTACCGAGGCGCATCTACCCACCGGTATCGACCCCGCCCACGCTGCCGGACCCGTCGCGGATGCCCTGCCCGAGGTCGCCCGGACCATCGCCCCAGCCGCACCGATCGTCCAAGCTGCGGCCGTCGCCCCGCCCGGACCGGCAGCTGCGCCCGCTCCGGCGGCCCTCCCGGCTCCTGCGGCCCTTCCGGCTCCTGCGGCTGTGCCGGCTGCGCCCGGCGTGCCAGCTCCGGCGGCGTCCACTTTCGACCCGAGCAGCCCGCCCACCCAGGACTTCATGTATCCCTCGATCAGCAGTGGCTGTCTCAAGGACGGCGGCAACGTCATTGCGAGCGCCCTGTCGGTGGCCGGGCCGGCCAAGATCCCGGTTCCCGGACCCGGTGCCGGCCAGACCGCCTACGTGTTCACCGCGGTCGGCACCCCGGCACCGGCGGCGGAGCAGAAACTGCCCCTCAACGTCACCTGGGTCAACCTCACTACCGGGCGTTCGGGCAGTGCGACGCTCAAGCCCAACCCGGAAATCAACCCGGAGGGGCCCACCACGCTGACCGCCATCGTCGATACCGGCGCGGGCAGCATCATCTCGACAATTTTCGGACAGGTCACCACCCTGGACTCACAGTGCACGTTCATGCCGACGATTGGGTCCTCCGTCGTACCGTGACCGGCGGCCAAGCCGGATCCGGCTAGTAAGCCATGAACAAAATGTGTTCCCGCTCGTACTCCATACCGGGGTGTGCCGCTGCCAGGTGCGCCAGGGCAAGCTCGACAAGTTCGTCTTCGTCCTTGCCGCGAATCGCTTCGCCACAGGGGCAGTTGAGATGAGTCTTCACCGCTGGTCTCCCGTTCCTCAGGTCTTCTCTGCAGCAGCCTTGGCCGCCTTCATCTTCTTTTTGTACGCCCGAACCTGATCTAACGACCCCTTATCGACAACGTCGGCGATCGACATGTGGGTACCGGCCCTGCCATAGTCGCCAGCGGCCGCCCGCCAGCCACGCGGAGTCACGCCGTACTGCTTGCCCAACAGGGCGAGGAAAATCCTGGCCTTCTGCTCACCGAAACCGGGCAGCGCCTTGAGCCGACGCAGCACATCGGCACCGTCCGGGTCGCCTGTGGTCCACAGTCCAGCGGCGTCTCCGTCGTAGCGTTCGACGATCTCGCGGGCCAGATCCTGGACACGTTTGCTCATGGACCCCGGAAACCGATGGACCGCGGGAGTCTGGGAGAAAGCGGCCGCAAACGTCGCCGGATCGGCCTTGGCGATCATCGCGGCGTCGATCCCACCGAGGCGGTCGGCGATCTTGCGCGGACCGGCGAACGCCACCTCCATCGCGATCTGCTGATCAAGAAGCATGCCGATTAACAGGGCGAACGGGTTGTCGGTGAGTAGTTGGTCAGCTTCGGCGTCACCTGTCAGGCACAGGACTGCCGACGATCTGCTCACACCACCATTTAACCCGGTTCAGCCGGGTTCGGCAGTACCCGTCTGGTGAGGACCCGATGTGCCGACGGACAATGGCCATACCGAACAACTCTTCACCGATGGTATTCCTGAGGCGGGGGAAGATGAGCGTCCCGATTCTGACGGCCTGTGCCGGCTTTCTGCTCGCGGTGCTGTGGATGGATCTGATGTTCGACAGCCAGGCCGGTCTACGCGGACCACGACCCGACGAAGCCGCACTGGCAGCTATCGGCGCTTACTACCACCGGGCGACCACTACATCCCAGCCGAGGGGAACGCTGATCGCCGGCGTCATGGCCGTCCTGCTCGTGACACTGGGCGTCGACACGGTGCTCGGTGGACGCCCGGCCTGGCTTCTCATCGTTTCCGGGGTTCTGGCGGGTGGACCGATTTTGTTGGCGATGTTGCGCACCGTGCCCAATGCGGTTCGGCTGGGCAGGCGTGCCGATACCGCAGCCGAGCAGACCCGACTGGCCCGATCGGTCTATCGGGACCACCTCGTCTGTTTGGCGAGTATGTCGACGTTTCTCGCTCTCCAACTGTTCGCGGACTCGTGGTCGCAGACCTGACCACTCAACGAGAAGCGGTCAGCCGCTCTTGCGCCGGAACTCGCGGCGCCCGCCGCCAATCGGACCGTGCGATTTGGATTGCTTGCCAACACCTTCGGTGCGGGCTGCCGCACCGGCCGCCTTGGCCGCCTTGCGTTCCAGCGCCTCCCGGAACTTGCGCTTGGTGTCCTCGCTCGATTCAGACTCTGACTCGGCCATGCTTGGCAGGGTAACCCAGGGCTGCTCTGCCGAGTGACATCAGCGACCGATCAGCGCTTTCCGGGCGGCATGCCGTAGAGGTGACTGATCGGCAACCGAAGCAGCACCCGCCGGTCAAGAACCATCGCCTGGCGGTACTCGTCCCAGTCCGGGTGCTCGCCGGCCACCTCCCGGTAGAGCGCAATCAACGATTCGACCGTGTCGTCGTCGGGCGCGGCAGCAGGCGGACTCAGCACCGCATCGCCCTCGGCGACGGCGTAGGACCAGCCGTCCTCCGAGCTGACCAGAATCGAAGCCCGCGGATCGCGGCGCAGGTTCCGGGTCTTGGCTCGCGGTTCGGTGACGGACACCCCGATACTCAGCGTGCGTGGGTCGAAGTGATAGGTCACATTCGACAATTGGGGTCGGCCGTCACGCTTGATCGTCGCCAGGATGCCCAGCGAGTTACCGGTGATCACCGCAAGCAGTTTGTCGTCAAACACGTGGCGGGTCACGTCGGAAGTCTACTGCGAATCCACCGGTAGCCTCGGAGAGATGAACCGACCCGCGAAAGTCGATGCCAGCATGCTCAGCGGCGTCTCCGAGACCGCCCTGTTGACGTTGCAGGGCAGAGCCCACCAGGCGGGCCTGCCGGACGCGATCATCGACGATCCGATGGCCATCGAACTCCGCGACTCCTTCGACGTCGACTTCGACAGGTTCGGCCGCCGGGGCCAAGAGATGGCGCTGCGCTCGTTGGCCGTCGACTCCTGTGCCATCGCCTATCTGCGTGCGCATCCGAAGGCCACGGTCGTCGCCCTCGCGGAGGGCTTTCAGACCAGTTTCTGGCGCCTGGACAAAGCCATCGACGACCCGCAGTTCCAGTGGGTGTCGATAGATCTGCCCCCCGTGATCGAACTCCGCGAGCGACTGCTGCCCCCGTCCCCGCGGATCACCAACGTGGGCCAGTCCGCTCTGGACTACAGCTGGATGGATCGCATCGACTCGTCCAACGGGGTGTTCATCACCGCGGAGGGTCTGTTGATGTACCTGCAACCTGAACAGTCGATGGGCCTGATCACCGAGTGCGCCAAGCGTTTTCCCGGCGGCCAGATGTTCTTCGACCTACCCCCGACGCTGATTAAAAAGATCGCCCCCAACGGTATTCGGGCGTCCAAGCAATATCGGGTGCCGCCGATGCCGTTCAGCCTCTCGATCAACCAACTGTCGGCCCTGGTCGGCACAATCCCGGGTCTTAAGGCCGTCCGTGACATCCCCATGCCGAGGGGCCGCGGATTCGTCTTCGAAACGGTCTTTCCGGCGTTCTGGCATTTCGGACCGATGAAGCCGTTCCGAGGCGTCTACGCGCTACTCGAATTCGGCTGAGTCCGCGCTAGTCGAATTCCGCTGCGAGGTAACGAACCGCATCCTGCTCACCCAGCCCCAGCCCGCGAGCTGTTTGGGCATAGGAATGAGCCGCCGCAGCCATGGCGGCGTCGGCGGGGTCGCATCGGGCGATGAAAGTGCCTCGCCTGCCGCGGGTTTCGACGATCCCGGCGCTCTCCAACTCCCGGTAGGCGCGTGCCACCGTGTTCACAGCCAATCCCAGTTCGCCCGCCAGTTCCCGCACCGTGGGCAACCGGGTGCCGGCCGCCAGCCTGCCGTCCCGAACTGCGGCGATCACCGCGGTCCGCAATTGATCGAACAACGGCACTGATGATTCGCTGTCGATGCGAAGCCACTGCACCACTTCCGCCACGCAGCTCAGTATCGCCGCTATCGTGAGCGGGTGCGTATCGCGGTGCTCAGCGGGGCGGGGATTTCCGCTGAGAGCGGCGTGCCGACATTCCGTGATGACGAAACCGGGCTGTGGTCGAAGTACAACCCCTACGAGCTGTCCAGCACCGAGGGGTGGCAGAGCCATCCCGAGCGGGTGTGGGCCTGGTACCTATGGCGCCACCATCTGGTCGCGCAGGTCGCACCCAACGACGGCCACCGGGCGGTGTCCACATGGCAGGAGTTCGCCGAGGTCACCGTGATCACTCAGAACGTCGATGACCTGCACGAGCGGGCCGGCAGCCGGCAGGTGCACCACCTGCACGGCAGTCTGTCGCAGTTCTGGTGCGACTCCTGCGGTTCGCACTACCACCAGCCCCTGCCTGATATGCCGGAGCCGCAACTGGAGATGATGCCGCCGTCGTGCGAGTGCGGCGGGCTGATCCGGCCCGGCATCGTTTGGTTCGGCGAACCGCTGCCCGACGCGGCTTGGCAGGCCGCGGTCGAGGCGGTGGCTCACGCCGATGTGGTGGTGGTGGTCGGCACGTCGGGCATCGTCTACCCGGCCGCCGGACTGCCTGAGTATGCGCTGGCGCGCGGCACGGTGGTGGTGGAAGTCAACCCGGCGCCCACACCACTGTCGGCGGCGGCCACCGTGACGATTCGAGATACCGCAACCGCAGCGCTGCCCGGACTGCTGCACCGGCTACCGACGCTGCTCGGGGACTAGGCCTGCTTGACCGCCCGGCCGACAGCAACCTCGGAAACCGGGATCGGTACCCAACCCGGAAAAGTCCAGAAATGCCGCACCGTCTCGACGCCGAACCCCGCGTTGCGGATCGCACGTTCTGTCTGTCGGTGGGTGTGACAGTTACCGGCGATCCGCGGCCACAGCGTCGCATCCGCCAGTCGCTGCATTCCTCCGCGCCAGCCGGTGCTGGCGACGTGCTCGAAGTAGCGTAATTCGCCGCCCGGTTTCAGAACTGAATTGATTTGGTGCAGAACGGCATCGGGATCATCAACTGAGCACAGCACCAGCGAGCAGACCACTGCGTCGAACGGTTCGGTAGCGGGCATGGATTCGATCGTCGACTCGACGACGGTGACCGGGACGGCCGCGGCAGAGGCCGCCTCCCGGGCTTTGGGTGCCAATCGGGTTTCCGGTTCCAGTGCGACGACCGCCGAGACGGTATCGGGGTAGTAGGCGAAGTTAGTGCCGGTTCCCGCGCCGACTTCAAGTACCCGGCCGGACAGTCCGGCCAGATTCTCTTGACGCAACCGGCGCAGCATCGGGGTCTCATGGGCGGACATTACCGTCCATATCCGCGCGAAAAAGGGGTGGTCGAGTGTCCTCTCGGGAACTGCCTGCATCGTCCCCACCCTAATCAACCCCTCAGCGGTCACCCCCTCAGCGGTCACCCAGTGCGCCCACCGCGGCACGGTGGCGTCCGCTGGCGAATCCCGGTTCGGGCGGTTCCTCGCTGATCCCGATGCGCTCGTGCAGTCGAGTCAGGGGCCCCGGCGCCCACCAGTTCGACCGCCCCATCAGTTGCATGAACGACGGCAGCAGTGCCATCCGAACCAGGGTGGCGTCGACCAGTACCGCCAGCGTCAACCCCAGTCCGAAGATCCGCATGAAGGACACCTGAGCCGCAATCAACGCGGCGAAGGCAATCGCCATGATCAGGGCTGCGGCGGTCACCACCCGCCCGGTGTGTGCCAGACCCAGTGCCACACACTCGTCGCTGTCGGCCCGGGTCCGCCCTGACTGCAGCCAGAACTCACGGATCCGAGCGAGCAAGAACACCTCGTAGTCCATCGACAGACCGAAGGCGACGCAGAACATCAGCACCGGGATGTTCGCCTCCATGGTGCCGGTCGGGGTGGTGCCCAACGCGCCGAGATGGCCCTCCTGGAACACCCACACCAGTGCCCCGAACGCCGCCGACAGCGACAGCACGTTGAGCACCAGCGCCTTCAATGGCAGCACCAGGCTGCCCGTTAATAGGAACAGCAGAATGAGCGTGATTGCGCCGATCAGGCTGAGCACCAACGGCATTCGGGAGGTGACGGCTGAGACGATATCTCGGCTCATCTGCGCGCCGCCCGCGATCAGAATGTCGCGGTCAGCCGGTTCGGCTACGGCGTGCAACCGGTCGAGTTGGTCCTTGGATGCGTCGGAGAACAGCGGTGCGGTGCTGCGAACCGACAGGAAAGCACTGCCGTCGGCGATTCCAGCGGGGGCCGACGGCGGGCCGGTCCTGCCGCCGTTCACGAAGGTTCCGCCGGGAGCCGACACCAGCGTCACATCGGGTACCCGGGACAGATCGGCGGCGTAGCGGTCCAGCTCGGGTCCGGTGGCGCCCGTCGCCTCGGGCACGACGATGCTGAGACCGTTGTCGAGATTACTTGGAAAGTCATTGCGCAGCTGGTCGCCCACCTGGTGTGCGGAGGCCGACTTGGGCAGCACCCGATCGTCGGGGCTGCCGAATTGGATGCGCAGGAAGGGTGTACCGAGCAGGACTAGGAGGGCCACGATGACGGTCCCGATCGGGACGGCCCGGCGCATGACGAACTTGGTGGACCGGTACCAGAACAATTCCTCGACCGGCTTGGCGACGGGCTCGGCCCGACCCAGCGCGCGGCGCAGCCAACGCCGGATGTCGAAGGAGTTCAGCCGATCCCCCAGGACGACGATCGCGGCCGGAGTGACGATCACCGCGGCGGCCACCGCGAACGCGACGGTGGCAACCCCGGAGTACGCGAAGGACTTGAGGAAATACATCGGGAAGAGCAGCAGCGCTGAAAGCGACAGCGCCACCGTCACCGCGGAGAACAGGACGGTCCGCCCGGCAGTGCACATCGTGCGGACGAGTGCGGCCTCCGGTGTTGAACCGGATCCCACTTCATCGCGGTAGCGGCTGACGATCAGCAATGTGTAGTCGATGGCCAGCGCGAGGCCCAGCGCAGTGGTGATGTTGAGCGCGAAGATCGAGACCTCCGTGAAACCGGTCACTATGCGCAGCACCGACATCGCCCCGAGCACCGCCAGCAGGCCCACCACCAAGGGCAGCATCGAGGCAATCACGCCGCCGAACACCCACACCAGCACCAGGAAGCTGAGCGGGACGGCGATCGCCTCCATTCGCAGCAGGTCGTTCATGGTCACCTGGTTGATCTGCTTGATGATGATCGCGCTGCCGCCGGCCCGGATCGTCATGCCGTCCCGTTCGCCAACCACCGGTTCGGCCAGCTCGGAGGCATACTCCTGCGCCTTGTTCTCCCCGCCGGCCATGGTGGCGACGATCAGGCCGGTCGTGCCGTCGGTGCTGAGAAGCTCCGCGGCGGCGGCGGGCGGCGAGGTCCACGGCGAGGTCACGCTGAGCACGTTGGGCGAGGCATCGAGGCGGGCGACGATGTCGGTTCCGGCTGCGGTGGCCGATGCGCCGGTGGCGCCGGAGGGGTCATGGACCGTGATGAGCAGCTGCTGATCGCTGAGTCCGAACTTTTCGCTGAGCACCTGCGCGGCGCGCGCGGACTCCGAGCCAGGATCCTGGAACCCGCCCGCGGAGAGGTGCTTCGCGACCGGGATTCCGAGTACCGCGCAGACCACCATCAGCAAGCCCGCAATGGCCAGGATCAGGCGCGGCGAGCGAATAGCCAGGATGGCGATACGATGCAGCACAACCGCTATCCTCCCCCTCGACCAGCTAACTTATGACCTTCTCCAGTGTGGTTGGCGGGATGCGGACCGGTCAACTTGTGGGCGCCGCGGTTACCCAGCGGTAAGAATTGCCACCATTTTCCGAACCGTAACTCAATGATTCCTTAATAGTTACCAATACAGTCCTGGAGTATGTGGATCGACGACACGAGTGCCGACGTCATCAAAGTTGACTTCGAAGCCCTGTATCACGGCGATTTCCTCGTGGAGGGTGACACCTCCGAGCAGTTCGAGGACACGCCGCTGGCCAACGCCAGCTGAGCGACCGATTCGGCCACTACCGGCCCTAATGGTCTGATGCGGCCAACTGCCGTGTCGCCCCGCTCCTGAGCGTGGGCAATATAACAAGACTCTGATTAGATCCCAGCTCGCAGCATGACCATGCCGCCCAGGCGGCCGGTGATGATCTCCTCGGCCTCGCTGACGATCCGGCTCACCAGTTCCGCGCAGGTCGGAACGTCGTGAATCAGGCCCATCACGGTGCCCACACTCCAGATGCCGGCCTCGAGATCGCCATCGTCGAACACTCGTCTGCCCCGAGATCCAGCCACCAAATCCTTGACCGCATCGAACTCACCGCCGCCGGCGAGGATCTCCACCACCTCGCGCGACACCGAATTACTGGCCACTCGTGCGGTGTTGCGCAGGCTGCGGAAGATCAGTTCGGTGCCGCGCTCATCACCGTCGACGATGGCTTGTTTGACGTTGTCGTGGATACACGACTCCTGAGTACACATGAACCGAGTGCCCATATTGATACCGTCGGCTCCCAGTGCCAGCGCAGCCACCAGACCGCGGGCGTCACCGAAGCCTCCCGACGCGATCATCGGGATCTCGATCTCCTCCGCGGCTGCCGGGATCAGCACCAGGCCGGGCACATCGTCCTCGCCGGGGTGCCCCGCGCACTCGAACCCGTCGATGCTGATGCCGTCCACGCCAAGGCTCTGCGCCTTGACTCCGTGCCGGACCGAGGTGCACTTGTGCAGCACCTTGATGCCGTTGTCGTGGAACATCGGCAGATGCGGCGCCGGGTTGGAGCCGGCCGTCTCGACGATCTTGATTCCGGCATCAACAATGACTTGGCGGTACTCGTCATAGGGCGGCGGGTTGATGGACGGCAGGATCGTCAGGTTCACCCCGAACGGCTTGTCAGTCAGATCACGGGTCTTGGCGATCTCGTTGGCGAGGTCGGCCGGCGTCGGCTGGGTAAGGGCGGTGAGGAAGCCCAGCGCACCCGAATTAGCCACGGCGGCAACCAGTTCGGCGCGGCCGACCCATTGCATACCGCCCTGGGCGATGGGGTGCTCGATCTCGAAAACCTCGGTGAACTTCGTGATGAGTGCCATCAGCGGGGCGCCATCCGGATTGCGCCGTCGAGACGGATTACCTCGCCGTTGAGCATCGAGTTCTCGACGATGTGCACCGCGAGTGCGCCGTATTCGCTCGGCTTGCCCAGCCGCGACGGGTGCGGAACCTGCGCGCCGAGCGACGCCTTGGCCGGCTCGGGCAGTCCGGCCAGCAGTGGCGTGTCGAACAGGCCGGGCGCGATAGTGACCACGCGAATCTGCTTATCGGCCAGGTCCCGGGCGATCGGCAGGGTCATGCCTACTACCCCTCCCTTGGAAGCGGAATAGGCGGCCTGCCCGACCTGGCCGTCGAAAGCCGCCACTGAGGCGGTGTTGATAATGACGCCGCGCTCGTCTCCGACCAGGTCGGCGTTGACCATGCGTTCGGCACCCAGTCGCAACACGTTGAATGTGCCGACGAGGTTGATGTTGACGATGCGGGCGAACTTGTCCAGTGGGTAGACACCCTTCTTACCGAGAACGCGAATCGCGTCGCCGGTGCCGGCGCAGTTGACCACGATGCGGACCGGGCCCATCGACTCAGCGACGTCGAAGGCGCGCGTGACGGCCTCCTCGTCGGTGACGTCGGCGGGTGCGAACCGCACCCGATCGCCGAGTTGTGAGTTCAACTCGGCGGCGACGTCTTCGCCCTTGGAGGTCGGCAGATCCAAAATGACCACCTTGGCGCCCTCGGCCAGCAGTGCCTCGGCGGTCGCCAGACCCAGCCCTGACGCGCCCCCGGTGACGACGGCTACCGCGTCCTTGATCTCCACTGATTTGTTCCTTTCGAGGGCTCTACCTACTGGTTGGTCGGGACTATACCCAGTCGCGCAACACGGTCTCGGTGTCGGCTCCCGGAACCCCGGGCGGGGTCGGTTTATCCGACGGCGTGCGGGAGAAGCGCGGTGCCGGCGCCGGCAGGATCGCACCGGCATCGGTGTAAAACGTGCCCCGCTGCGTGTTGTGCGGTTCGGTCTCGATTTCGGCGAAGGACAGCACCGGCGTCACACAGGCGTCGCTGTCGGCGAAGACTCCCGCCCAGTGGTCCCGGTCGTGCGCGGCGAAGGTCTCGGTGAACACCGTTCGCAACTCCGGCCAGCGGGCAACCTCGTTCTGACCGGGCAGATCGGCCGGATCGAGGCCAAGCTTGGCAAGCAGTTCGGCGTAGAACTGCGGTTCGATCGCGCCGACCGACACGTAGCGGCCGTCGGAGCACTCATAGGTGTCGTAATACGGCGCACCGGTATCGAGCATGTTGGTACCGCGCACATCGCTCCACAGTCCGGTATGGCGGAAGGCGTAGATCATCTGGGCCAGCACCGACGAGCCGTCGACCATCGCGGCGTCGATCACCTGGCCCTCGCCTGAACGCTCCCGCTCCCACAGCGCCGAGAGTATCCCGACCAGCAGGAACATCGAACCGCCGCCGAAGTCGCCGACGAGGTTCAGCGGCGGTACCGGGCGCTCGCCGGCCCGGCCGATGGCGTGCAGGACGCCGTTGAGCGAGATGTAGTTGATGTCGTGGCCGGAGCGCTGGCTGCGCGGGCCGGTCTGGCCCCATCCGGTCATCCGCGCGTAGATCAGTCGCGCATTGACCTCTGCACAGTCCTGTGGACCCAGGCCCAGCCGTTCGGTGACACCCGGGCGAAAGCCCTCGATCAGCACGTCGGCCTTGGCGATCAGGCTCAGCACCAGATCCCGACCCTCCGGGCTCTTGAGATCGGCCGCCACTGAACGTCGATTGCGCAACGAGTAGTCCCGGCTGGGGTTGGTCTTGGGTGGATCGCTGGGGCGCTCCACCCGAACGACGTCCGCGCCGAGATCGCCGAGGATCATCGCCGCATGCGGCCCCGGGCCGATTCCGGCCAGTTCAACTACCCGCAAGCCCGTCAGTGGTCCTGCCATATTCACTCCACCCTTCGTCGGTGCCGCCCACTCTTTGTACCGCCCGTGCACAGCGGCGGCACAGCGGGTCTAGGTTGCAGGCATGAATTACCCCAACGTCGACTACTCCAGCGTTCCCGATCTAGCCGTGGCACTGAATGAAGGCGTGCTGTCCGTGACCTTCAACCGCCCCGACAGTCTGAATTCGCTGACCGAACTCATGCTCAAAACGGCAGCCGATGCGTTGGACCTCGCGGCCAACGATCCGCGGGTGAAAGTGGTTCGACTCGGCGGGGCCGGCCGCGGGTTCAGTTCGGGCGCGGGAATCAGCGCCGAAGACCAAGCGGCCGCGACTATTTCACCAACGGTCGACCCGCTGCTCGCCGAGGCCAACCGTCTCGTTCAGACCATCACGGCACTGCCCAAGCCTGTTGTCGCCGTTGTACACGGGCCGGCCGCCGGCGTAGGCGTCTCGCTGGCTCTAGCATGCGACGTGGTCTTGGCTTCGGAGAAGGCGTTCTTCCTGCTGGCCTTCACCAAGATCGGATTGATGCCCGACGGCGGCGCCTCAGCACTGGTGGCAGCCGCAATCGGCCGGATCAGGGCGATGCGGATGGCGCTGCTGGCCGAACGCATCACCGCCGCCGAGGCTCTGGATTACGGATTGGTCAGCGCGGTCTACCCGCAGGACGATCTGGATGCCGAGGTGGCGAGGGTGATCAGCACCCTTAAGTCCGGACCGGCGGTCGCACTGCGCAAGACCAAGCAGGCCATCAACTCCGCGACGCTGACCGAACTCGACGACGCGATCGACCGGGAGACCGCTGGTCAACTGATCCTGTTGCAGTCCAAGGATTTCAGAGAGGGCACCCGAGCCTTCCAAGAGCGGCGGGCGGCGAACTTCACCGACATTTAGCTAAAAACACCGCGCTACAGCCCGAAGATCGGCGGCAGTGCGAGAACCATCATCGACCCCCACACCAGGTGGGTGAGTACCGGCGCGAGCA
>CAIWCQ010000484.1 GCA_903911165.1 uncultured Actinomycetes bacterium
CGGCGCGGGCGTTGGCACGCGGGCCGGGCAACCTGTGCGCGGCTCTGGGCATCAGCATGGAGGACAACGGCTGCGATCTGTTCGACGCTGCGTCACCGGTGACGGCGCGACTGCAGCCACCGGTTGAATCCGACTCGGTGCTGCGAGGGCCACGCGTCGGGGTCAGCGTCGCCGCCGATCGGCCCTGGCGATTGTTCCTCGCCGGGCACCCGGAAGTCTCGGCCTATCGTCGAAGTTCCCGCGCGCCACGGCCGGGCGAGAGCGACTGAGCGCACGCCATGCGGGAAGATCAACCCATGGCCACGACGATCCTCGACGAGCTGGGCTGGCGCGGCCTGATCGCACAATCCACCGATATCGACGCCCTCGCGGCGGCGGCAGCGCAACCACCGATGACGGTGTACGCCGGATTCGACCCCACCGCACCGAGCCTGCACGCCGGAAACCTGGTGCCACTGCTCACCCTGCAACGCTTCCAGCGGGCCGGTCACCGTCCTATCGTGCTGGCCGGCGGGGCGACCGGCCTGATCGGCGATCCGCGCGAAACGGGTGAGCGGAGCATGAACACCGCCGACACCGTGGCGGCGTGGTCGGAACGCATTCGCGGCCAACTCGAGCGATTCGTCGACTTCGACACTTCTGCTACCGGGTCGGCTACCGGAGCAATCATCGAGAACAACCTGACCTGGACGGAGTCACTCGGCGCTATCGAGTTCCTGCGCGACGTCGGGAAACACTTTTCGGTCAACGTCATGCTCGATCGCGACACCATCCGCCGCCGCCTCGACGGCGAGGGCATCTCCTACACCGAGTTCAGTTACATGCTGCTGCAAGCCAACGACTACGTCGAACTCCATCAGCGCCACGGCTGCTCGCTGCAGATCGGTGGCTCCGACCAGTGGGGCAACATCATCGCCGGGGTGCGACTGGTGCGGCAGAAACTCGGCGCGAGCGTGCATGCGCTGACCGTGCCGCTGGTCACCTCCGCCGACGGCACCAAATTCGGAAAATCCACCGGCGGCGGCAGCCTCTGGCTCGACCCGGAAATGACCAGTCCGTATGCCTGGTACCAGTACTTCTTCAATACCGCTGACGCCGACGTCATCCGGTATCTGCGGTGGTTCACCTTCCTGTCCGCCGACGAACTCGCCGAGTTGGAAAACGACACCGCGGATCGTCCGCACGAGCGCGCCGCGCAACGCCGACTGGCCCGCGAACTCACCACGCTGGTGCACGGTCAGGCCGCCACCGAGTCCGTCGAGCATGCCTCGGGGGCATTGTTCGGCCGCGGTGAGCTGGACCGGTTGGATGAGGCGACGCTGGCGGCGGCGCTGCGGGAGACCTCAGTTGCCGAACTGGCACCCGGCGGTCCGGACGGCATCCTCGACCTGCTGGTGGCCACCGGACTGTCGGCCAGCAAGGGCGAAGCCCGGCGCACCGTCGCCGAGGGCGGGGTGTCGGTGAATAACGCCCGCATCGACAGCGAGGTCTGGGCGCCGAGTTCGTCGGACTTTCTGCACGGACGCTGGCTGGTGCTGCGACGCGGTAAGCGCAACGTCGCCGGGGTGCACCGTATCCTTCTGGGCGATGGCTGACGACAGAGCAGGAAACGGCGAACGCCCGCCCCGCCGCTCCGGACCACCGCGGCCGGGCCGGCCGCACGAATCCTCCCCGACGGGGGGCCGGCCGACGGGGGACCGACCGACTTCAGGTCGGCCGACAGGGGGTCGGCCAACGGGGGGTCGGCCGACGGGGGGCCGACCGGCATCGGGCAGGTCTGCCCCGGGTCGTTCGGCACCCGGCCAGTCCAGTGGCCCGGCCATCCCGGCGAGTGTGGAGGCCAAACAACTCGCACCGGAGATCCGGGCCGAGTTGTTCACCTTGGACAAGTCCACCGC
>CAIWCQ010000485.1 GCA_903911165.1 uncultured Actinomycetes bacterium
CAACGACAACCTCTGCATCGCCTCGGTAGCCGATGACACCAACGACGTGGTGGCCGGCGGCGCCGGGGTCACCGTGGAGGCTGCCCGCCTGGACGCAGTCGCGCGGGCAGCGGCGAACAACACGCCACTGGGTCCGACCTCCTTCGTCGTCATTTCGGCTTGCCCGAGCGACACCCCGCCCGGTGTGGGTCGCGACTGATGGACACCAGGTATTCCACCGAATTACCGGACGGTCGGCCCGAAAGGTTCCAGAGGCTCATGACAAATCGGGGGCTTATGACGTACCGAGGTATGACAGCATTTCTCGCGGCGGGATTGACGGCGACGTCACTGCTAGCGGCGCCCACCGCCGCGGCCCGGCCGACCTGCCGGGACACCGGATCCGCGACCGTCTGCCAGAGCGGCGGCAGTGTGTCGATCAAGGCCACGCCGGGTACCACGGCGCCACCGGCAAACCTTCCGGTATTCCCGTGGCTCGGCTCTCCCGGCCGCGGTCGGAGATAACCCGACACTCACGACATGAGCTTCCCCGTCCGGATCGGTGTCCAGCTCCAACCTCAGCACGCACCCGACTACGCCCGGATCCGCGACGCCGTGCGGCGGTGCGAGGACATGGGCGTCGATGTCGTCTTCAACTGGGATCACTTCTACCCGCTCTACGGCGATCCCGACGGTGCCCACTTCGAATGCTGGACCATGCTGGGCGCCTGGGCTGAGCAGACCTCGCGAGTCGAGATCGGCGCACTGGTCAGTTGCAACTCCTACCGCAACCCCGAACTGCTGGCCGATATGGCCCGCACCGTTGACCACATCTCCGGCGGCCGGCTGATCCTGGGCATCGGCTCGGGCTGGATGCAGAAGGACTACGACGAATACGGCTACGAGTTCGGCACCGCCGGTAGCCGTCTCGATGACCTCGCCGCGGCGCTGCCCCGGATCAATTCGCGACTAGGCAAGCTTAATCCGGCGCCGACCCGCAAGATCCCGATCCTGATCGGCGGCCAGGGTGAGCGCAAGACCCTGCGCTTGGTGGCTGAGCATGCCGACATGTGGCATAGCTTCACCAACGCGACCACCTACCCCGGCAAGGCCGCGGCGTTGGCCCGGCACTGCGCTGACACCGGCCGCGATCCCGACACCGTCGAGCGCTCATCGGGTGTGGAGGGCCGCGACGCCGACACCCTGGTAGCCAACGCCGAGGCGTTGGCGGGTCTCGGCGTCACGCTGATGACGGTGGGCTGCGGCGGGCCCGACTACAACCTGGGGCCGGCCGAGACGCTGGTCCGCTGGCGGGACAACCGCTGAGCCTTCGCGCGGTCACCGGTGGACAATCCACACTTCAGCTCAATCGCTGGCCTCGGCCGGTTAAGCTCGCGAACTATGTCAACGCACGAGCCGCAGGTCATCGACTTAGCCTCTGACCTGCAGCGGGTGTTGTCAAAGCTCTTCACGGTGCTACGCCGCGGCGACGCCAACCGGCTTGCGCGGCCCGATCTGACCCTGGCGCAGCTGTCAATCCTGCTGACCCTGCTCGATTGCGGGCCGATCCGGATGACCGAACTGGCCGCGCGCGAACGAGTACGCACCCCCACCACGACGGTGGCCATCCGGCGGATGGAAAAACTGGGTCTGGTCAGACGCTCACCTGATCCCTCGGACCTACGTGCCGTGCTCGTCGAGGTCACCCCGGAGGGACTCGTCCAGCACCGCGACGCCCTGGAAACCAGGCGCGCGCACCTGGCGACGATCCTGCTGAAGCTGTCCGACGAGGAGCGCTCGAACCTGATTCAGGCCTTGAAGCCGCTACAGCACCTCGCCGACGCGGAGGACGTGTCGAACCACTCCCTGAGGACGTCAGCCCAGCCAGTCCAGCACCGCGGCAGCCGTCCATGACTGCTGCATGCTGCCCAGTGGCTCACCGGTAAAGGGTTCGTAGTACTCGGCGAAGGTTCCGTCACTGGCCTGGCGCAGTCCCTCGGTACGGAGCATCAAAGACCGTTCCGACCAACCGCGGCGAGCAAAAGCCCAGGAGAAGAGCCACGTCAGCACCGGCCAGACCGGCCCGCGCCAGTATTCGCGCGGCCGGAAGTCCTGAGACACCGGCGAGGTCGAGGGGATCAGCGCGAACTTCAAATCAGGGTGACTGCAGAATCTCGGCCCCTCGAAGAGTCGCAGCAGTGCCCGTTCCTGCTCGTGGGCAAGTCCACCGCACAGCAGCGGGGCGAACTGCGCTGCTGTTTCAGTAGCGATCCAGGAGTGGGACCGGAGATCGAAATCCCTTGCCGCACCTGATCTTTGGTTTGTCATCTCAGCTACACCGGTGCGGAAACGCGCGGCCCAGGACCGCAACATGCGGACGTCGGCGTTGGGCCGCTTGTAGTCCTCGCCGATATCTGCCAGCACATCGCAAGCGACCGCGAAGATGGCCGAGAAAAATACATCCTCCACGGCGAAGCTCATCGCATCCGGCAACAGGCGGTCGTCGTAGCGGGCCGACTTCATCTCCTCGAGCAACCACAGGTACCGGTCGTACTCGCCGTCGGATGGGCGCTGGCTCGGGTCGGTGATGATGTGGGTATCGGCCCGTTCGTACTCCGGCAAACGGCCTGCAACCACACCCGCGTAGGCCGAATCCCAGCGAGGCGAGTTGTCCATACCCGACTCCCAGCCGTGGTATAGCGTGACCCGGCCATGCTGGTGGGGGTCGCGCGCCTCGGCAAGCCAACGATGCCAGCGCACCAGATCGTTCCAGCGTCGATCCAAAAACTCCTCGGCGACCGCGCGAGTCGATCGACCGCGGGTGCGCGCTCGATCGAGGATGCGCTGAACGGCGATGGCGTGCACCGGCGGTTGGGTGATACCTGAGGTCTGCCGGCCGGTCGGCGCGGCCGCGGCGAATTCCGCACAGGCCCACCGGTCCGGGCCGGGGAAGTAACCGTCGACCCCCGGGGCGAAGACGATATGCGGGATCATCCCGTTGGCCCACTGCGCCGACAGCAGGGTGTCCAACTCCACGACCGCGCGCTCGACGCTCAATGCGGCCAGACCGACGGCCACGAACGCGGCGTCCCAACTCCACATGTGCGGGTAGAGCCGGGGCGCCGCAGACGTCATCACGCCGAGGTCGTTACCGCGCAAAAGGTAGGCCGCGCGGGCGGCCAGTTGGGTCGGCGCAAAGCCGGCGTCGAACGTCACAGGTTCATTCTGCGGTGCCGGAGCCCCGGTGTGGATCGGTAGGGTGATTGACATGCCTGGCACCGCTCTGATCACCGGGGCCGGCGCGGGCATCGGCGCGGCGATAGCGCATGCTCTGGCACCCACCCACACCCTGCTGCTCGCCGGTCGGCCATCGCAGCATCTCGATGGCGTCGCCGCCGCGCTGGGGGCCACCACCTGGCCGATGGACCTGACCGACCCCGCTGATATCGAGGCAGCCGCGGAGGTACTGGCGGAGTTGGACGTGCTGGTTCACAACGCCGGAGTGTCCTTTCCCGGCCGGGTCGCTGAGTCCACGCCCGAGGAGTGGCGCACCACCTTCGAGGTCAACGTGACGGGTGCCGTCGCGCTCACCCTGGCGCTACTGCCGGCACTTCGCGCGGCGCGCGGCCAGGTGATCTTCATCAACTCCGGTTCGGGCCTCAACCCGTCACCGGGGTTGGCCTCCTACACGGCGAGCAAATTCGCGCTGCGCGCCTTCGCCGACTCGCTGCGTGTCGACGAACCCCTGCTGCGGGTCACCAGCATCCACCCCGGCCGCGTCGACACCGCGATGCAGCGCGGTCTGGTGGCCTATGAAGGTGGTGACTATGACCCGGCCAACTTCCTCACCCCGCACACCGTGGCGGGTGTCGTCGCACAGGTGGTCGGCACACCACCGGACGCGCACACCCATCAGGTAGTGATCCGTCCACGCGGGCGGGGGTGATGTTCCTCGCGAGCGTGCGCCTACTGCCCGGGCCGGCGGCGTGTCGGTGCACCGACACGCACGCTCGCGCCTAAACGACGAGGTTCACCAGCCGCCCGGGGACCACGATGACCTTCTTCGGAATCGTGCCCGCGAGGAAGGCGGCCACCTTTTCGTCGGCGATGGCGGCAGCTTCGAGGGCTTCCCGGCCGGCGGTGGCGGGCACGGTGATGTGGCCGCGAACCTTGCCGTTGACCTGAACCGGGTACTCGACGGTGTCGGTCACCAGATAGGCCGGGTCGGCCTCCGGGAAGGGCCCGCGAGCCAGCGACTCGCGGTGGCCCAGCCGCTGCCACAGTTCCTCGGCGACGTGCGGAGCCAGCGGTGCCACCATCAACACCAATGGCTCGAGTGCAGCCCTCGCGGTGATGCCGACCTTGGTTAAGTGATTGGTGTACTCGATCAGCTTCGCCCCGGCGGTGTTGTTGCGCAGACTGGTGTAGTCATCGCGGACACCCGCGATGGTGCGGTGCAGCGCCCGCGTCGTCTCGTCGTCCAGCGGATCCTCAGAAGCCCTTGTCTCGCCGGTTGTTTCGTCAACCACCAGTCGCCACACCCGCTGCAGAAAGCGGTGCGCGCCGACGACATCCTTGGTGGCCCACGGCCGCGACGCCTCCAG
>CAIWCQ010000486.1 GCA_903911165.1 uncultured Actinomycetes bacterium
GTCGTCGCTGCAGTCGCTGGCCACCGTGATCCGCACGGAAACCGTCTCGCCGGGGGCGGCGGTGAGCGCTTCGGGGTGCAGATGGGCGACGGCCGGCAATCCGCCCAGCGGCGCGGGGCCGCGATTGTGCAGCCAGTAGCGCGCGTACAGCGGTTGGGCGGCCTCGGCGTCGGGAGCCAGTGCCACCCCGCCCGAGTCGATCAGCGGCGTGGTCTCGAGTCGGGCGCCCAGCGTGGCGATCTGGTAGCCGTGCAGCCGCAGCGGCGGGTCGGCGGTCAGCCGTGGCTCCTCCAACAGGTCGGCGGCCACCAGCCCGGACAGTCGGCCCACTGGACTGGAGATCGCGATATCGGTTGGGGCGCCGGTGGTTTCGACCAAACGCAGGGTGACGGCGGCGGGGTCGACCTCGGCGGAACTTCCGGTGGCCGTCGGGTTTCCGGCGACTTTCAGCGCGCCCAGTTGCACAGTTCGGGCCGGTTCGACGCGCAGCAGGGAACCTTCGGCGGGCAGTTCGCCGCCGCCCGCGTCGGCGACGACGGCAAGGAGTGGATGGTTGAATTCCGCGCTGCGGGAGGGCATCTCGACGGCCCGCCAGTCCCCGTCCCCGCAGACCAGTGCGAAGTCGAAGGTGTGGCTCCAGTGCTGGAGTTGGAAGTTGGAACCATCCGGCGCCTTGCGGGCCGGCGGGTCGATCCACACCCCGGACGGCCATCCGGTGCAGGAGCGCATCAGCGAGGAGTGCAGGGTGCCGTCGCGTTCGACGGCGAAGCCGGGCACGCCGCGGTTGATCAGCGCGACGGTGCGCGACTCGAACGCCCCGCAGTCGACGGCGATCTGTTGGTCGACGAGTATCTCGGCGTCGGCGAGGTCGGCCACGACCGCCTCGATGTCGCCGACGATGATCAGCACCGGCAGTGCCAGCACCCCACGAAGGTCGGCGTCGGGGATCCACACCGCGGCAAGGGAACTCGCGGCGGGCACAAAGACCCGCGCCGATCCAGTGGCGGCGAGTTGGCGCGTTACCTCGGCGGCGTAGGCGGGGTCGGCGGCGGCCAGCACCGCGGCGGTGAACACGTTGTCCTCCGGCGTGCCCACGGAGATGCGGGCGTCGGGCAGGTTGGAGTCGACCTTGAGGTGGCCGTAGCGGGTGTGCTCGGCGGTGCTGCAGGTGGCGGTCACTCCGGCGCGCACCAGGGCGACCATCAGGTCGCGGACGGTATCGGCGGCGCCGGACTCCGACGGCGCGATGACCTCGGCCACCGACACCGCCCGCGTCGACTCCCCCACCCGGATCCGCGCCGCCGAGGACAGCCCGAACCAACCGTGAGCGGGGTTGTCCAGGGTCCACGGGTGCTCCGCGGTGTCGACCGCGTGATCATGGCCGCCGGCGTGATCGTGCATCAGGCCGAAGCCGCGGCCCACCACGGCGTCGCCGACCTCGCTGACCGGCAGCGCGCCGGGCACCGGGCACGGCCAGCGCAACCGCACCAGGAGGTCGGCGCCGGTGAACTCGTCGATGTCGGTGCGGCAGTCCACCCGGTCGATGCCGTTCCACAGCGTCAGCGTCTGGGTGTAGCGCAGCACCTCAC
>CAIWCQ010000487.1 GCA_903911165.1 uncultured Actinomycetes bacterium
ATCCCGCTTGTCGGGCTGTTCGCCGCGCCGATCATCGATCTGCTTCAGACGCTGCCGCTGATCGGCGATCTGCTGGCCCCGCTGATCGGCGCTTCGGTGGTGGCCACCGTCGTTGTCGACGTATCCACGCTGGCACCCGGGAACACCCCTGTGGCGTACACCTACCGGGTGGTCT
The DNA here is from genome assembly GCA_903911165.1 of uncultured Actinomycetes bacterium. GTDB lineage: Bacteria > Actinomycetota > Actinomycetes > Mycobacteriales > Mycobacteriaceae > Mycobacterium. The sequence continues at coordinate 176 of CAIWCQ010000487.1, forward strand.
CGTTCGACGGGGTCGATATCAGCACCAACTTCTTCCCGGCCGCCGACATCGCAGCCGGCGAGACCGCGCCCACCGTGCTCAACGGCCCGGGATTGGGCTCACCCGGCGAAACCGATCCCTACAACGTGGCCGGCACGTTCGGCATCGTCCCCGGAGTCGCCCTCATGCGCGATGCGGGGTACAACGTGATCACCTGGGATCCGCGCGGAGAATTCAACTCCGGCGGCGTATTGCAACTCGACAGCCCGTTCTACGAGGGCCGCGACACCTCGGCGATCGTCAGTTGGGCGGCCGACAACCCCCTGGTCGAACTGAACGGCGTCGACGATCCCAAGGTGGGTATGGTCGGAGGCTCGTACGGCGGCGGTATTCAGATGGTCACCGCGAGCACCGACCCCCGCATCGACGCCATCGTCCCGGCCGGCAACTGGTACTCACTGATCGACGCGCTCTACCCCTCCGAGTCGTTCAAGACCGCATGGTCCGCGCTGTTGCTTCTCGACTTGGTGCAGGCGGGCGCCCGAATCAACACCCAAATTTACGAGGGAGTTCTCACCGGTGCTCTATTCGACTTCCTGACCCAGACCTCACAGGCCGTTCTGACCGCTAGCGGCCCGACCTCGCTGCTCAACCAACTCAAAGCCCCGACGCTGCTGCTCCAAGGCACCGTCGACGCACTCTTCACGTTGAATCAGTCGTTGTTCAACGCCGAAACCATCCTCGCCAACCCATGGGATACCGAGGTGAAATTGGCCTGGTTCTGCGGCGGCCACGGTGTCTGCTCGACCGGGACGGCCCCGGGACAGCAGGCGCAGCTATTCGCGGACACCTTCGCCTGGCTCAAACAGTACGTCAAGGATGAGGGCGCCCTAGCCGATGCCATTCCGGTGTTCCAGTGGTGGGATCAGGCGGGCGACCGTTACACCTCGGATCTGCTGCCCTTCGAACCCGGCTTCAACAAGCCCGTCGGGTATGTCGCCACCAACACCGGTGGCACGCTGGGCATCCTGCCGATCCTCGGCGGCTCGGGTCCGGATTCGGAATACACATTCCCGTTCAGCCTGATCTTCCCCACCCCAGCCGGTAACGCGATCAACGTCGCGTTGACTCCAGACACCGGTGATCAGATCGTGGGCGCCGCCCAGTTGAGCTTCACCTACTCGGGCCTGGGCACCAGCCAGGCGGTCTACGCGCAGTTCGTGGACGACGCCACCGGCCTCGTCGTCGGCAATAACGTGACCGCGATACCGGTCATTCTCGACGGCCGCGAACGAACGGTATCCGTGCCGCTCAACGACATCGCCTACACGGTCGGCGCAGGCGGCTCGCTGACCCTGCAGATCACTAGTTGGTCCTCGATCTTCGCGAACGCCGCGATCGGCGTGGTCAACATCTCCGGCATCGAGGTCGATCTGCCACTGCGGGCCGTACCGGCCGTGCCGATCGTGGTCTAGCGCCGCCGACTCTTACCGGTCGGCCGCTTGTTGCGCAGGCCGGCGGGCTTGACCGTCTCCGAGGCGGCAGACTCGACGTCAGCGGTTTCGGTGACTTCGGTTTCGGTGACTTCGGGTTCGGCGTCAGGGGATTCGACGACAGAGGTTTCGACGACCTCGGTCGTCGGTTCTCCGGACGTTTCCGTCGGGGCTGCGTCGACGGCGGCTTTGACTTCGGCTTCGGGTTGGACGGCGTCTTCGACTTCGGTGTCTTCGGGTTCGACGTCGACGTCAGGTTCGCTGGGGTCTTGGTCTTCCGCGGAGTCTTCCGTCGCACTGCCGCGTTTGCGCGCCCGCCGCTTCTCCTTCTTCTCCTTCGCGGGCTTGGCGGGCTTCGGCGGTCTGGCCGGCGCGGGCGGTTTCTCTGCGACCCGCGACAGCAAGAACGCCGCGACACCGAGAATCGCGATCGCCGCGGCCGCCCCGTAAACGGCGAACAGCCACGGCCCGGCAGCACCCAGACCGAGCAAGGTCTCGGCGATCGCCGTCAGGATGATCAGCACACCGGCCACCCCATGCAGGACGGCCGCCCATGCCCGCAGACGTAACGCTAGTTCCGGGGTGTGCAGGCCCGGTTGCAGGGCCTGACGCAGATTCAGCATGATCGGCACCGCGGCCAGGGCGATGGGCACGCCGGCCGCGATCCGCCCGATTGCCGCCGGGGTACTCGGCACATCACCCGTCAGCACCCACCAGCGCGGCAGAACGAACACGATGTACAGCGCGGCGCCGAGCAGTGTCAGTGCGAGGTGAAGTGTGGTCGCGGCGCGACGCGGCATGCCACTCCTCGGTTGTTGCGTCCGAGGTGCGGCCACGCAGTGCCGCGGTCGCACCTCGGACAGGTGCGGAGGATAGGGGATTTGAACCCCTGAGGGCTATTAACCCAACCCGCGTTCCAGGCGAGCGCCATAGGCCACTAGGCGAATCCTCCGTCGGTCATGGTAGCCGAACCGGTCAGCCGGGTGTTTCGGCTGGCTGTCGCACTCCGGACGGGGGTACTACACTTCGCGTTGGACCCCGCGCGGCGTCCAACCTGTGAACTCCCCCAGGGCTGGAAGGCAGCAAGGGTCAACGGGCTCTGGCGGGTGCGCGGGGTCCCCTTCTCGCCGGGTGCGGCGAACTCACGGCGTTGACGAAAGGCGCAAGGTGTCGTTTCAGTCCCTGAGCCGTGACGACCTGCTCGCGCAGCATGAACTGCAACGGCGCAATTACGCCGACCTGCAGGCCAAGGCGCTGTCGTTGGATCTCACCCGCGGCAAGCCGTCCGCCGAGCAACTCGACCTGTCCAATGCGCTGCTGGAGTTGCCGGGCAGTGGGGACTACCGCGACGACGACGGCACCGACACCCGTAATTACGGTGGTCTGCACGGATTGCCCGGCCTGCGGGCAGTCTTCGGAGAGCTGCTGGGCATCGGTGTGCCCAACCTGATCGCCGCGAACAACTCCAGTTTGGAACTGATGCACGACATCGCGGTGTTTTCGATGTTGCACGGCGGTGTGGATTCGCCGAGGCCCTGGATCAGTGAGCCCGCGGTGAAGTTCCTCTGCCCGTCGCCGGGATACGACCGGCATTTCGCGATCACCGAGAGCCTGGGTATCCAAATGATCGCCGTCCCGATGCGAGACGACGGGCCCGACACCGATTTGGTCGAGGAACTAGTCGCGGCCGACCCGGCGATCAAGGGAATGTGGTGTGTGCCGCTCTTCTCCAATCCCACCGGCACCGTCTATTCGTGGGAGGTCGTGCGCCGCCTCGTCCAGATGCGAACCGCCGCACCGGATTTCCGGCTGTTCTGGGATAACTCCTACGCAGTCCACACCCTGACGTCGGACTTTCCCCGCCAGGTGGACGTTCTGGGCCTGGCCGCCACCGCAGGTCACCCGAACCGGCCCTACGTGTTCTCCTCGACCTCCAAGATCACCTTCGCCGGGGCGGGCGTGAGCTTCTTCGGCGGTTCGCTGGGCAACATCGCCTGGTACCTGCAGTACGCCGGCAAGAAGTCGATCGGGCCCGACAAGGTGAATCAACTGCGTCATCTTCGGTTCTTCGGCGACGCCGACGGGGTGCGACTGCACATGCTGCGCCACCAACGGGTGCTTGCTCCGAAGTTCGCCCTGGCACTGGACATTCTTGACAAACGGCTCTCCGAGTCCGGGATCGCGTCGTGGACCGAACCCAAGGGTGGCTACTTCATCAGCCTCGACGTGCTGCCCGGCACCGCCGGGAGGACGGTGGCGTTGGCCAAAGACGCCGGGATCGCCGTGACCGAGGCGGGCGCGTCGTTCCCCTATCGGAAAGACCCCGACGACAAGAACATCCGGATCGCACCGAGTTTTCCGACCATCGCCGATCTGACCGCGGCCATCGACGGCCTGGCGACCTGTGCACTGCTGGCCGCGACCGAATCCCTCCGGGACGCCGCCGCCGTCACCGGCAGTCGTTAACCTGCCGAGGTGGCGCTTTACCGGAAATACCGACCGGCCACCTTCGCGGAGGTGGTGGGGCAGGAACACGTCACCGAACCGCTGTCGACGGCCCTGTCGGCCGGACGAATCAATCACGCCTACCTGTTCTCCGGACCTCGGGGCTGCGGCAAGACGTCCTCGGCACGCATCCTGGCCCGGTCGCTGAATTGCGAGCAGGGCCCCACCCCGGCACCGTGCGGGGTGTGCGATTCCTGTCTGGCTCTGGCACCGAACGGGGGCGGCTCGGTCGACGTCGTCGAACTCGACGCGGCCAGCCACGGCGGGGTGGACGACACCCGGGAACTTCGGGACCGAGCGTTCTACGCTCCGGCACAGTCGCGCTACCGCATCTTCATCATCGACGAAGCGCACATGGTCACCACTGCTGGTTTCAACGCGCTCCTGAAGATCGTCGAGGAACCCCCCGAACACCTGATCTTCGTGTTCGCCACTACCGAGCCGGAGAAGGTGCTGCCGACAATCCGCTCGCGCACCCACCACTACCCGTTCCGGCTGCTGGCACCGCGCACAATGCGCGGTCTCATCGAGCGCATTCTGGCCTCCGAGGACGTCGAGGTCGATGATGCGGTGTTTCCGCTCGTCATCCGGGCCGGCGGGGGTTCACCGCGCGACACCCTCAGCGTCCTAGACCAACTACTGGCCGGCGCCGACGGTAATCGGGTGCACTACCCGCGGGCACTGGCGCTGCTGGGCGTCACTGACGTCGCCCTGATCGACGATGCCGTCGACGCGCTCGCCGCCGGGGATGCCGGCGCGCTGTTCGGTGCGATCGAATCGGTGATCGATGCCGGACATGACCCGCGCCGGTTCGCCGTTGATCTGCTGGAGCGCTTTCGCGATCTTATTGTGCTGCAAGCCGTTCCGGATGCCGCAAGCCGAGGTGTCGTCGACGCACCCGATGATGTCCTCGAGCGGATGCGCGAGCAGGCCGGCCGGGTCGGCCCCGCCACGCTGGCCCGTTATGCCGAGGTGGTGCATGCCGGGCTGGGGGAGATGCGCGGCGCAACCGCACCGCGACTGTTGCTGGAGGTGGTGTGCGCCCGGCTGTTGCTGCCCTCGGCCAGTGACACCGAGTCGGCACTGCTGCAACGCGTCGAACGCATCGAGACCCGCCTGGACATCTCGATCCCCGCGGGTGAGGCCGCGGTGAGCGCAGCCGCCAAGACAGCAGACCGGCTGGTCTCCGAGAAGCAGTACGCGCGCAAGACTCAGGCCCCCGCGCCGGATGTGACCAAAGCGGCGCCGGTGCAGACCGAATCGGTTCCACCGTCACCTCCACCGTCACCTCCACCGTCACCTCCACCGTCACCTCCACCGTCACCGACGCCGACGCCCAAGCCCGAGACCAAGACCGAGACCGAGACCGAGACCGAGCCCAAACCTGATCTCAAGGCTGAGCCGGAACCCGAAGCCGCGCCGACACCTGCTGCAGTGGCCGGACCGGCCGAGTTGAGCGCAACGTCGGTGCGCAGCATGTGGCCGACCATTCGGGAAAAGGTGCGCGAACGAAGTCGCAGCACCGAGGCATTGCTGGCCGGGGCGGTTGTGCGTGCGGTAGGGGAGGACGAGTTGACCCTGGCCCATGAGTCCGCGCCGCTTGCAAAGCGACTGAGCGAGCAGCGCAACATCGACGTGATCCGCGACGCTCTCAAGGACGCGCTGGGTGTGGATTGGCGAGTGCGGTGCGAGTTCGGCGCCGGCGGATCGGCGGGGGATGCAGCGTTGCCGTCGGCAGCCGATGCGGACCCCGCCGTCACGCAGCGAGCCGAAGAGGACGACATGATCGCCGAGGTGGGCAACGTCGATGACGCCACCCCCCGGCGCGATCCCGAAGAGGTGGCGCTGGAACTGTTGCAGAGCGAACTCG
>CAIWCQ010000488.1 GCA_903911165.1 uncultured Actinomycetes bacterium
TGAACACCACGCGCTCGGTGCGCAAGCGCCTCGATTTCGATAAGCCGGTGCCCCGTGAGGTGCTGATGGAATGCCTGGAGATTGCGCTGCAGGCGCCCACCGGATCCAACGCCCAGGGTTGGCAGTGGATGTTCGTCGAAGACCCCGCCAAGAAGAAAGCACTGGCCGATATCTACCGCTCCATGGGCACGCCCTACCTGAGCATGGAACCGCCGGTCCGTGGCGACATCCGCGACGAGCAGATCGGCGCGGTGGTGAGCTCGGCGAAGTACCTCAACGAGAACATGGAGAAGGCCCCAGTCTTCATGATCCCGCTCCTGGAGGGTCGCCCGGAGGGGACCGACGCCGGCGTGCAGGCGTCCTTCTGGGGTTCACTGCTTCCCGCCGTCTGGAGCTACATGCTGGCGCTGCGGGAGCGAGGTCTTGGCTCGGCCTGGACCACGCTGCACCTGATCGGCGAGGGCGAGAAGAAGGCCGCCGACCTGCTCGGTATCCCGTACGAGCAGTACACCCAGGGCGGACTGTTCCCGATCGCCTACACCAAGGGCACCGACTTCAAGCTGGCCAAGCGACTCCCGGCTGAGCAGCTGACGCATTGGGACACGTGGTAATCAGAGAGCTCCGGTATCTGATGTCGCCGGCCCGGCGGCTCCGTCGAAACCGTTCTGCCGCCACGCCTCATAGGCGGCAACGGCCGCGGCATTGGACAGGTTCAGCGACCGCCGGCCCGCCAGCATCGGGATCCGTACCTGGGCGGTGATGTGCGGATCGGCGAGCGTTGACTCGTCCAGGCCGGTGGGCTCCGGGCCGAACATCAGCACATCGCCCGGCTGGTATTCGATATCAGCGAATGACCGCTCGGCATGCGCGGTGAACGCGAATACCCGCGCGCCCTCGAACGCCTCCCACGCGTCGTCCAGCGATGCGTGCACCGTCACCGACGCCAGATCGTGGTAGTCCAAGCCGGCCCGGCGCACCTTTGGTTCGGACAGGTCAAACCCCATCGGCTCGACCAGGTGCAGTTCACATCCGGTGGCCGCCACCATCCGGATCGCGTTGCCGGTGTTGGGCGCGATGCGCGGGGAGAAGAATAGGATTTTGAACACGCATTCCTCCCGCTTCTCTCGCCGGCGAAGGCAACGATGAACATCTATCTGGATGTCGACGGTGTCCTACTCAACCATGACGGCACCCTCGCTAACCACGCAGACGAGTTCCTGGCTGCGATGGTGCACAGCGGCCACCCGGTTCACTGGCTGACCACGCGGTGTCGCGACGGCGACTCATCAGCAGTCGTCGCTGTTCTGGGCAGACTCGTGCAGCCGTCCACGGTGGAACTCCTGACCTCAATCAAGCCCACGTCCTGGGCGACAAGCAAGCTGGAGGCAATCGACTCCAGGAGTCCCTTCATCTGGTTCGACGACCAACCGCTGCAGTTTGAGATTGAAGAACTGCAGGAATGCGGTCTCCTGGACCGCTGGGTGAAGGTCGATTTACTCAGCGAGCCTGATCAGCTGGGCACGCTTCGGATGTTCGGGGAGCTTCGGATGTTCGGGGAATGGTGATGGACAGCAGAACCGCTAGCGGTCTTGGTCGTCGATCAACCTCTGAATCAGATCGGCGATGTGCTGCTGCCCGCCAGCGGTCGCGTCCAACTTGCCGCGCATCTCGGCGAAA
>CAIWCQ010000489.1 GCA_903911165.1 uncultured Actinomycetes bacterium
AAACGGGTTCCGCTGTCGGGCTAGATCATGTACGTCCGTCACCTGGCGCTGCGCGACTTCCGATCCTGGGCTCACGTCGAGGTGGAACTGGCGCCGGGGCGGACGGTGTTCGTCGGTCAGAACGGCTTCGGCAAAACGAATCTCGTTGAAGCGCTTTGGTATTGCGCCACCCTCGGCTCTCACCGGGTAGCCAATGATGCACCGCTGGTTCGTGCGGGTACAGACCGGGCGATCGTGTCGACCATCGTGGTCAATGATGGCCGCGAGCTTGCGGTCGATCTTGAGATTGTTGCGGGTCGGGCGAATAAGGCCCGCTTGAATCGCGCGCCCACACGCAGCGCCCGCGAGATACTCGGAGCCGTCCGCGCGGTGCTGTTTGCCCCGGAGGATCTGGCCTTGGTCCGGGGTGACCCCAGCGAGCGGCGCCGTTACCTTGACGAACTGGCGACGGTTCGGCGCCCACGGATTGCCGCCGTGCGCGCCGATTACGACAAAGTGCTCAGACAGCGCACAGCGCTGCTGAAATCTGCAGCCGGCGGACGGTTCCGCGCCGACCCGACGTTGCTCGACACCCTGGAGGTGTGGGACGGCCACCTCGCCGAGCACGGCGCGGAGTTGATGGCGGCCCGACTCGAGCTGGTGAACCTTCTTGCGCCGCAGGTGGAAAAGGCCTATCAGGTGCTGGCGCCCGCATCCCGCCCAGCCGCCATCGTCTACCGGCCGAGCACCGGCGCGCTAGATCACGCCGGGTCGGCCGGGGTGGCGGAGTGCAGAGAGGCAATTGAGGCGGCACTGACGCGCCGCCGGGATGCTGAATTGGAGCGCGGCATGTGCCTGGTCGGCCCGCACCGCGACGACCTCGAACTCATTCTGGGCGACCAACCGGCCAAGGGCTTCGCCAGCCACGGCGAATCATGGTCGATGGCATTGGCCCTGCGATTGGCGGCCTACGAACTGTTGCGGACCGAAGGCGGCGAGCCGGTCCTCATACTGGATGATGTGTTCGCTGAACTGGACAACTCTCGCCGCCGCGCATTGACCAGCGCCGTGGCGGGAGCCGAACAGGTGCTGGTCACCGCAGCCGTCGCCGAGGATATTCCCGCGGACTGGGATGTCACCCGGATCGGGATCACCCTGCGTGACGACGACAACGGCCGGACGTCGGTGGTGCTGCCATGACGCCTCCCGGTGGCAAAATTCCGCCGCCCGACGATGACAGCACCGACGATGACAGCGCCGACGACCTCCCTGAGCCGCCGCAGCACCTGGCCGCCCTACCGGGGATGGATCTGGTGAGACGCGCCCTCGAGGAGGCCCGCGCCTCCGCGCGCGGGTTGGGAAAAGAGGTCGGCCACGGCCGTAGCTCCCCCGAGCGGCGCCGGCCGACCTCGCAGACCGGACGACGGCGCTGGTCGGGGCCGGGCCCAGACTCCCGCGATCCGCAACCCGTTGGTCCCGCCGCGCGCGAACTCTCGAGCGCCAACGGGTGGTCGCCGAAGGTCGCCGAGGGAACGGTTTTCGCCCGGTGGGACACCGTGGTCGGGGAACAGATCGCCGAACATGCTCAGCCGGTCGCCCTACGCGACGGCGTTCTCAGCATCGCGGCGGAATCCACCGCCTGGGCAACCCAACTTCGCCTGGTGCAGTCGCAACTGCTGGCCAAGATCGCCAACGCCGTCGGTGACGGGGTGGTCACCGTGCTCAAAATCACCGGTCCGACGGCCCCTTCCTGGCGCAAAGGCCCTCGGCACATCTCCGGGCGGGGCCCGCGCGACACCTACGGCTGAACCCCTTACCACAGCAGCCCCAGCGCCACCAGAACGCCACGGTTGTGCGCGGCAAGCGTCCGGAGGCATGTTCGCCCGCGATATTCTGTGCACGGCGCAATTAGGTGTGCAGAAACGCCGTTACAGAATCGGTCCTGTCCGTCCTTGACGGTAGACTGGGAAGAACATCCCGGGCGGCCGGTTCAACCGCCCGTCTGCAAACCAAGGAGACTCGCGCGCCCGTGCCTGCCACGAAGAAGAAGTCCCCCGACGCCTACGGCGCCGACTCCATCAAGGTCCTCGAGGGGTTGGAGGCGGTCCGTAAGCGGCCCGGTATGTACATCGGGTCCACCGGGGAGCGTGGCCTGCACCATCTCGTGTGGGAGGTGGTGGACAACGCCGTCGACGAGGCGATGGCCGGTTACGCCACCCAGGTCGATGTCCGGATGTTGGCCGACGGCGGTGTGGAGGTAACCGACGACGGACGTGGGATTCCCGTGGCGATGCATAGTTCGGGCCAGCCGACTGTTGACGTCGTGATGACGGTTCTGCACGCCGGCGGCAAGTTCGAGGAGGGCGCCTACCAGGTCTCCGGTGGCTTGCATGGTGTCGGCGTTTCGGTCGTCAACGCGCTGTCGACACGACTGGAAGCCGATATCCGACGCGATGGCTATGAGTGGTTCCAAAGTTACGACTACTCGGTGCCAGGCACGCTCAAGCAGGGCGAGGCCACCAAAATGACCGGCTCCACCATCCGCTTCTGGGCCGACCCCGGGATTTTCGAGACCACCGACTACGACTTCGAGACGATTGCCCGGCGTCTGCAGGAGATGGCCTTCTTGAATAAGGGTCTGACGATCACCCTCACCGATGAGCGCGTCACGGCCGAGGAGGTCGTGGACGACGTGGTCAGTGACACCGCCGAGGCACCGAAATCCGCTGAGGAGAAGGCGGCTGAGCGGGCGGCCGCTAAGCCGCGGGTCAAGCACCGGACCTTCTGCTACCCGGGTGGGCTTGTCGACTTCGTCAAGCACATGAACCGGCTCAAGCAGCCGATCCACACCAGCGTGGTGGATTTCTCCGGCAAAGGCGAGGGCCACGAGGTCGAGGTGGCCATGCAGTGGAACGCCGGCTACAACGAGTCCGTCCACACCTTCGCCAACACCATCAACACCCACGAGGGCGGCACCCACGAGGAGGGGTTCAGGGCCGCGCTGACAAGTGTGGTCAACAAGTACGCCAAGGACAAGAAGATCCTCAAGGAGAAGGACCCGAACCTCACTGGTGACGACATCCGCGAGGGCCTGGCCGCAGTGGTTTCGGTGAAGGTCGCCAATCCGCAGTTCGAGGGGCAGACCAAAACCAAGCTGGGCAACACCGAGGTTAAGTCCTTTGTGCAGAAGATCTGCAACGAGCAGTTGACGCACTGGTTTGAAGCCAACCCGGCGGAAGCCAAAACCATTCTGAATAAAGCGGTTTCATCGGCTCAGGCCCGGATGGCCGCTCGCAAAGCGCGCGAGCTGGTGCGCCGCAAGAGCGCGACCGATATCGGCGGGCTGCCCGGCAAGCTGGCCGACTGCCGCTCCACCGATCCCAAGCAGTGCGAACTGTATGTGGTGGAGGGTGACTCGGCCGGCGGTTCGGCGAAGAGCGGTCGCGACTCGATGTTCCAGGCGATCCTTCCGCTACGCGGCAAGATCATCAACGTCGAGAAGGCCCGCATCGACCGGGTGCTGAAGAACACCGAAGTCCAGTCGATCATCACCGCCCTGGGCACCGGCATCCACGATGAGTTCGACCTCGCAAAACTCCGGTACCACAAGATAGTCCTGATGGCCGACGCCGATATCGACGGTCAGCACATCACCACCCTGCTGTTGACCCTGCTGTTTCGCTTCATGAAGCCGCTGATTGAGAGCGGCCACGTCTACCTCGCCCAGCCGCCGCTCTACAAGCTTAAGTGGCAGCGCGTCGAGCACGAGTTCGTCTACACCGAACGCGAGCGCGACGCCGTGCTAGAGGCGGGACTGGCGGCGGGTAAGAAGATCAACAAAGACGACGGCATCCAGCGTTACAAGGGCCTCGGTGAGATGGACGCCAAGGAGTTGTGGGAGACCACCATGGACCCCGCGGCCCGGCTGCTCCGCCAGATCACCCTCGACGACGCGGCCGCCGCCGATGAGTTGTTCTCGATCCTGATGGGTGAGGACGTCGAAGCCCGCCGAAGCTTTATCACCCGCAACGCCAAAGATGTTCGCTTCCTTGACGTTTAGCCATTAGCGCTCATACGCCCCGATAGAGGATCAGATGACTGACACCACGCTGCCGCCCGACGGACCTCCCGCAGACCGAGTCGAACCGGTCGACATCCAGCAGGAGATGCAGAACAGCTATATCGATTACGCGATGAGTGTCATCGTCGGGCGCGCGCTGCCCGAGGTACGCGACGGCCTCAAGCCGGTGCACCGCCGTGTGCTCTACGCGATGTACGACTCCGGGTTCCGGCCCGATCGCAGCCACGCCAAGTCGGCCCGCTCCGTCGCCGAGACGATGGGCAACTACCACCCGCACGGCGACTCCTCGATTTACGACACCCTGGTCCGGATGGCCCAGCCGTGGTCTCTGCGCTATCCGTTGGTCGACGGGCAGGGCAACTTCGGCTCGCCGGGTAATGACCCGCCGGCCGCGATGAGGTACACCGAGGCCCGGCTGACCCCGCTGGCCATGGACATGCTGCGTGAAATCGACGAGGAGACAGTCGATTTCATCCCCAACTATGACGGCCGGGTGCAGGAGCCTACGGTTTTACCGAGCCGCTTCCCGAACCTGCTTGCCAACGGCTCCGGTGGTATCGCCGTCGGTATGGCCACCAATATCCCGCCGCATAACCTGCGGGAACTCGCTGCGGCCGTCTACTGGTGCCTGGAGAACCACGAGGCCGATGAGGAAACCACGCTTGCGGCGATGATCGAACGGATCAAGGGGCCGGACTTCCCGACCTCGGGTCTAATCGTCGGCACCTCCGGTGTCATCGACGCTTACACCACCGGCCGTGGGTCGGTCCGGATGCGCGGTGTGGTCGAGATCGAAGAAGACTCCCGCGGCCGAACCGGCATTGTCATCACCGAGTTGCCGTATCAGGTCAACCACGACAACTTCATTACCTCGATCGCCGATCAGGTGCGCGAAGGCAAGCTTGCGGGCATCTCCAATATCGAGGACCAGTCCAGCGACCGGGTGGGCTTGCGGATCGTCGTGGAGATCAAACGCGACGCCGTCGCCAAGGTCGTGCTGAACAACCTCTACAAGCACACCCAGCTGCAGACCAGCTTCGGCTGCAACATGCTCTCGATCGTTGACGGTGTGCCGCGCACCCTGCGGTTGGACCAGATGATCCGCTACTACGTGGAGCACCAACGCGACGTGATCGTGCGGCGGACCACCTTCCGGCTGCGCAAGGCCAACGAGCGAGCCCATATCCTGCGCGGTCTGGTCAAGGCGCTCGATGCCCTTGACGAGGTCATCGCGTTGATCCGCGCGTCGGAGACCGTAGACGTCGCCAGGACTGGCCTGATCGAACTGCTCGATATCGACGATATTCAAGCGCAGGCCATCCTCGATATGCAGCTGCGCCGGCTGGCCGCCCTGGAACGTCAGAAGATTGTCGACCAACTTGCCGAGATCGAGACCGAGATCGCCGACCTCGAGGACATCCTGGCCAAGCCGGAGCGCCAGCGCAGCATCGTGCATGACGAGCTCGCTGAGATCGTTGAGAAGCACGGCGACGACCGGCGCACCCGGATTGTCGGTGCTGAGGGCGAGGTGTCTGACGAAGACCTCATCGCCCGCGAAGAGGTGGTCGTGACGATCACCGAGACCGGATACGCCAAACGCACCAAGACCGATCTTTACCGCAGCCAGAAGCGCGGCGGTAAGGGGGTGCAGGGCGCGGCTCTCAAGCAGGACGACATCGTGCGGCACTTCTTCGTCTGCTCAACCCACGACTGGATCTTGTTCTTCACCACCCAGGGCCGGGTGTATCGCGCGAAGGCCTATGACTTGCCGGAGGCGCTGCGCGCTGCGCGTGGACAGCACGTTGCCAATCTGCTGGCGTTCCAGCCCGACGAGCGCATCGCCCAGGTCATTCAGATTAAGAGTTACGAGGACGCGCCGTACCTGGTGTTGGCCACCCGCAACGGGTTGGTGAAGAAGACGCGGCTCACCGACTTCGATTCCAACCGCAGCGGCGGCATCGTGGCGGTCAATCTGCGGGAGGGTGACGAACTAGTCGGAGCGATCCTGTGCTCGGCCGACGACGATCTACTGCTGGTGAGCGCCAAGGGTCAGTCGATTCGCTTCTCGGCCACCGACGATGCGTTACGGCCGATGGGCCGGGCCACCTCGGGTGTGCAGGGCATGCGATTCAATGCCGACGATCAACTGCTATCCCTCAATGTGGTGCGGGAAGGCACATTTCTGCTGGTGGCAACGGCCGGCGGGTACGCCAAGCGAACCGCGATCGAGGAGTACTCCGCCCAGGGCCGAGGTGGCAAAGGCATCCTGACCATCCAGTACGACACCCGCCGTGGCAGTCTGGTTGGCGCTGTCATGGTTGACGAAGACAGCGAGTTGTACGCGATCACCTCCGGTGGCGGGGTGATCCGAACCGCGGCACGACAGGTCCGCCGGGCGGGGCGCCAGACCAAGGGCGTTCGCTTGATGAACCTGGGCGAGGGCACCACGCTGTTAGCCATTGCCCGTAACGCCGAGGAACAGGATGGCGCCGACGATGACGGCGCGATGCCGGAGCCCGAGGCGTAGGCGCCGCAACCGCCGCCGTGCGAACGAAGGAGCAGTGGTGAGTTCACCGAACGAGCCCGGGTCGGCTGGTCGCCCAGCAGCCGGAGATGGCCGCGGGGATGTCCCGCCTTGGCAGAACCCCGGGCGAGCACGCGAAGATGCCGCGCCACCGCGGGTGGCCACCAGTCCGGCCGGGCGCGGGGCCGACCCGAGGGCGAGCCGATACGTCACCGGTGTCGCGGCACCGGACCTTTCCGGGATGAGCCCGTTGGCGCAGCGGCCCGATCCGGAACCAGAACCGACCCGCACCGACGTGCGGACCGACCGCCACGCCGCCGCCCCGCCGGAAGCTCTCCCCAGCGAGTTACCCGATCTGTCGGTACCCGCAGCCAAACCGGCGCCGCCGCGCAACCCCGCACCCGCGGCGTCACCTCGGTTCACGGTGGGAGGGCGCTCCCGCGGACCTGTTCGTGCCACGATGCAGATCCGGCGTATCGATCCGTGGAGCGCGCTGAAAGTGTCGCTTCTGCTCAACGCGGCCCTATTTTTCGTTTGGATGATCGCGGTGGCGTTCCTCTATCTCGTGCTCGGCGCCATGGGCGTGTGGAGCAAGCTCAACAGCAACGTCGGTGATCTGTTGACCACCGGCAGTGGCGGCGGTGGTGATCTGGTGTCGGCGGGCACGATTTTCGGCGGTGCTGCGCTGATCGGTCTGGTCAACATCGTGCTGTTAACCGCAATGGCCACCGTCGGCGCCTACATCTACAACCTGAGCACCGACATCGTCGGCGGCATCGAGGTCACCCTGGCTGATCTGGACTAGCTCACCGGCGCCGGCGGACTGCGCGTTTCGCCAGGACGGCCGCAGGTGCGGTAATCTTCACGCTCGTCCGTGTTCGTTTCCGGGCCTATAGCTCAGGTGGTTAGAGCGCTTCGCTGATAACGAAGAGGTCGGAGGTTCGAGTCCTCCTAGGCCCACGATGTCCGGGTCGTCGACGTGCGTCCTCGCCGGCCGGGACAGCGTCCCGGGGCCTTAGCTCAGTTGGTAGAGCGCTGCCTTTGCAAGGCAGATGTCAGGAGTTCGAATCTCCTAGGCTCCACATATCCCTCGCGTGCATTCTCGTCTGCGGCGTGATTACGCCGACACCAACACCAGATCCGCCCGCGGCGGTTACGGGTAGCCCCCGCCAAGACCGGTGGTGTAGCGGATGGCACACTGTCTTCCCGTGAACACAAGCCCGATCCAGACCGCGACCGCGACCCTGCACACCAATCGCGGCGACATCAAGATCGCCCTCTTCGGTAACCACGCCCCCAAGACCGTCGCCAACTTTGTCGGCCTGGCCCAGGGCACGAAGGACTACTCGGCAGCGAACGCCTCCGGTGGAAATTCGG
>CAIWCQ010000490.1 GCA_903911165.1 uncultured Actinomycetes bacterium
ACTCATCACCGTCACCCGCGGCCGCGGGTGCACCAGGACCCGCTCCCGGCCCACCGCGGCCAGCAGTCCGACCTGGGCGGGACCGATGATCGCGCCGGACCGCACCGCCACGTCCCCGGGTTGGACGTCATCGCCCGCTCGGCGCACGTAGGCACCCGAACGCACCCCGCGCAGTACTCGCACCCTCGACTGACCCCCGTCGGTCCACCGCAGGGGCAGCACCGCGTCGGCCAGCGTGGGCATCGGCGCACCCGTCTGCACCCGCGCGGCCTGCTTGGGCTGCAAACGGCTCGGCGTGCGGTTGCCCGCCTCGATGATCGCCGTCACCGGCAGCACGATCTCGCCGTCAGGGCCGTCGTTGACGTCGACGCTGCGCACCGCGTAGCCGTCGATCGCGGCCTGGTCGAATCCGGGCAGTGGCTGCTCGGTGATCACTTCCTCGGCGCACATCAAGCCCTGCGCCTCCGCGATCGGCACCCGCACCGGCCTCGGCGCCACCGCGGCGGCCATCACCCTGGCCTGTTGCTCCTCCACCGAACGCACAGCGCGCCTTTCCGCTTCGAGTGGGACCGCCGCGAGGCCTACCGCTCGGCCAGACCCAGCCGCTCAACTAGCCAGCGCCGCAAGTCCGGGCCATAGTCATCACGATCTAAGGCAAAGTCAACCGCAGCCTTGAGATAGCCGCCGGGATTTCCCAAGTCGTGTCGGGTGCCTCGGTGGACGACCACATGCACCGGGTGTCCTTCGGCGATCAGCAGTGCGATGGCGTCGGTGAGCTGGATCTCGCCGCCGGCGCCACGTTTCACCCGACGCAGCGCGTCGAAAATCGCGCGATCCAAGATGTAGCGGCCGGCCGCCGCGAACAGCGACGGCGCCTGATCGGCCGGCGGTTTCTCCACCATGCCCCTGACCTTCAGCACGTTCGGGTTGACCGCGTCGGGCACGGTCTCGACGTCGAATACGCCGTAGGCGCTGACCTCGGCGGGTAAGACCTCGATCGCGCACAGCACCGTCCCGCCCCGCTTGGCGCGCACCTTGGCCATCGTCTCCAGCACACCGATCGGAAGCACCAGGTCGTCGGGGAGCAACACCGATACGGCGTCCTCGTCGGGTGCGAGCACCGACTCCACGCAACCCACCGCGTGGCCCAGGCCCAGCGGTTCGGCCTGAATCACCGACTCCACCTTGATCAGAGCCGGTGCCCGCCGAACCTTGGCGAGCATCGCCTTCTTGCCGCGAGCCTCCAGCGTGCCCTCCAGGACGAGATCCTCGACGAAGTGCGCGACCACTCCGTCCTTGCCCTCGGAGGTGACGATCACCAGCCGTTCGGCCCCGGCGTCAGCCGCCTCCTCGGCCACCAACTCGATGCCCGGGGTATCGACCACCGGCAGCAACTCTTTGGGAATGGTCTTGGTCGCCGGTAGGAAACGGGTGCCCAGACCGGCCGCCGGCACGATTGCAGTGCGGGGGAAGGGGACCTGCTGCTCACCGGACACGGTGACACCCTAACCCCCACGCGGTGCACCCAGCTATGGCTTGCCGGGCCGGGCGCTGACAAGGTGAAGCGATGAGTGCGACGACCAAAGCCCGGTGCCGCGCCGAACTTTTGGCTGCCCGCCGGGCAGTGTCCCAGGAGGTGCGCAGGGCCGAAGCCGCCCTCCTGTGCGGCCATCTCGGCGATGTCGTGGGTGGCGCGCGAACGGTCTGTGCCTATGTTCCGGTGGGCACCGAACCCGGGTCGATGGAGATGCTGGACCGACTGCGGGAGCTGTGTGACGTGGTGTTGCTGCCGGTAGCGCGCACCGACGCCGACGGCGAGCACCCGGTACTGCGGTGGGCCGAATACGTGCCCGGGGAACTGGTGGCGGCCGCCCTCGGTGTGCGCGAGCCGGCCCGGGCATCACTGGATCCGACCGCGGTCGCTCGTGCGGACATCGTGCTGGTGCCGGCACTCGCCGTTGACCGCACCGGCGTTCGGTTGGGACGCGGGGGAGGTTTCTACGACCGGGCCCTGGCGCTCTGCGCTCCCGGAACGCCGTTGATCGCCGTGGTGCGCGACGGCGAGGTGCTCGACTCGCTGCCAGCCGAATCACACGATGTGCCGATGACGCACGCCCTGACCCCCGCGGGCGGGATGATCACACTGCGGGGGCGATCTGACACTTGACGCGATCTGGCACTTGACGCGATAGAGTGCCAGTAATTCAGTCTCACCCGGAGGAACACGTGCCGACCTACAGCTACGCATGCACCGAGTGCGGCCACACCCTCGACGCGGTCCAGGCCTTCACCGAGGATGCGCTGACCACCTGCCCGCAATGCTCCGGCCGACTGCGCAAGCTCTTCAACTCCGTCGGCGTGGTGTTCAAGGGCAGCGGCTTCTACCGCAACGACAGCCGCGAGGCCGCCAAGAGTTCGTCGGCAAATGACTCGGGTTCGTCCGCGGTGCAGGCCGGCGGCGACAAAACGGGATCCGGGAAGTCCGATTCCACAAAATCCGATTCCACCAGATCCGATTCCACCAGATCCGATTCCACCAGATCCGATTCCACCAGATCCGATTCCACCAGATCCG
>CAIWCQ010000491.1 GCA_903911165.1 uncultured Actinomycetes bacterium
GCGCTCGCCGCTTTTGCGGCGTTCACGGCGCGCTTCGACTTCGCCTTCTACACCCATCGCGAGGAGTTCGTGCCGTTCCTGCTGTTCGGCCTGGCGACCAAGCCGTGGGTGTTTGGCGCGTTCGGGTTGTATCGCCGCTACTGGCAATACACCACGATTCCAGACGTGGCCCTGGTGTTGGCGGCGGTGGCCGTGTCCTCGCTGCTGATGGGCGCATTCGTGGTGCTCGGCCGGGGCGAGTACTTCTCCGAGTTCTCGCGGGTCGTCGTCCTGAACGACCTGCTGCTCACGTTCGCGGCGGTCGCCGGGCTGCGGGTGACGGTCCGGGTGATCCACGAATCGGTGGCAAAGCGGGCCATCACCAGCGACGGCGCCGTCGCCAAGCGCATCCTGATCGTCGGAGCCGGCGAGGCCGGCACGATGGTCGCGCGCGAGATGCGGCGCAATCCACAGTTGGCCATGAAGCCGGTTGGTCTTCTCGATGACGATACCGGAAAGATCGGCAAGCAGATCGCCGGGTTGACGGTGCTGGGGCCCATCAGCATGTTGCCGGCGCTGGTCAAGTCGAAGCACGTTGATACAGTCGTCATTGCCATTCCGACGGCCGACGGCGGTACGGTCCGTGGAGTCGCGGACATGTGCCGCGAGGCCGGCGTGACCTCGCAGACCATTCCGGGCATGTTCGAGTTGCTCGACGGCCAGGTCAGTGTCAGCCGGCTCCGGCAAGTCTCAATTGAAGACCTGCTGCGCCGGAAATCGGTGGCTGGCCGCGGCCGCGGCCGCGGCTCCGAGTTCCTGCCAGGCCGGGTGGTGTTGATCACCGGTGCCGGCGGGTCGATCGGATCTGAGCTTGCCCGGCAGATTGCCGCTGCGGCACCTTCGTGCCTGGCGCTGGTCGGTCATGGCGAGAACAGCATCTTCGAGGCGGCTGCGTCCTTGCGCGCGTCGTTCCCGCGATTGCGCCTCGAAACCGTGATCGCCGATATTCGCGACCGCACCAGGCTGGCGCAGGTCTTTGACCGCATCAAGCCTGCGGTAGTGTTCCACGCGGCGGCTCACAAGCACGTGCCGTTGATGGAGGAGAACCCCGAGGAGGCCATCACCAACAACGTCATCGGCACCCAGAACGTGGTCGGGGAGGCGCTCCGCGTCGGCACCGAGCGGCTGGTGCTGATTTCCACCGACAAGGCGGTATCGCCGAGCAGCGTCATGGGCGCGTCGAAACGGGTGGCTGAACTCATTGTGCACAACGCGGCCCGCGAGAGCGGTCGTGCCTTCGTCGCGGTGCGCTTCGGTAACGTCCTCGGCAGCCGCGGTTCGGTGGTCCACACATTCAATAGCCAGATTGAGCGCGGCGGACCCGTCACGGTGACCCATCCCGAGATGACCCGGTTCTTCATGACCATTCCCGAGGCTGTGGACCTGGTGCTGCACGCGAGTGGCGCCGGCAAGGGCGGTGAGCTGTTCGTGCTCGACATGGGCGCACCGGTGCGGATCGTTGACCTCGCCGAGGACCTGATCCGCCTGTCCGGGTACTCCACCGACGACATCTCGATCGTGTTCAGTGGCATCCGGCCGGGAGAGAAGATGCACGAAGCGCTGTTTGAGGACGGCCTGCGGAC
>CAIWCQ010000492.1 GCA_903911165.1 uncultured Actinomycetes bacterium
CGCGATAGGTGATCGACATTTCGCCGTGGGTCACCGCAACTGCGTCCGGGGTGCGGGTTACCCGCGCCGCGAACAACTCGGGAACCGACGCTGCAACGGCTACCGGTTGGTTCAGCACCGCGCGGTTGCCCACCCCGTCGAGGTGGGCACGCTCGGCGGAGCCAAGCAGGTCGATCGACGAGATCCGTTGGGCGGGGTCGGCGGTCATGGCTTCCAACACCCGTCGCAGTCGATCGATGAAAGTCTCGATGGTCTCGGGGTCAAAAACGTCGGTTCGGTATTCGACGAAACCGCCGATACCGGTGGGCTTCCCCGCCAGGGTCCAGCGTTCTGTTAACGAGAACGCCAGATCAACTCGGGCAGTGTGAGTCGCAACCGGGATCTGGGTCACCTGCAGGTCCCCCAACGCGATAGCGATCTGATCGCTCACCTCGCCGGGCAGGTTATGCCACGTCAACATCACTTGAACTAACGGATGATGAGCGAGTGAACGCGCCGGGTTGAGACGCTCAACGACGGCTTCGAAGGGCACATCCTGGTGTTCGTAAGCGGCCAGGCTGCGCGAGCGCACCTGAGACAGCAACTCGGCGACCGTGGGATCGCCGCCGGTGTCAACCCGTAACACCAGGGTGTTGACGAAAAAACCGACCAGGTTGTCCAGTGCAGGGTCGTTGCGTCCGCCGATCGGAAAGCCCACGCCCACATCGGAACTGGCGCTGAGTTTGGCGAACAGAACAGCCAGGGCGGCTTGCGCAAGCATGAAGCTGGTCGCGTTGTGCTGGCGAGCCACCTCGGCGATCTGCTGCTGCAGTTCTGCGGGCCATTTGAATCCGACACTCGCGCCGCGCTGATCGACCGCTGCCGGGTAGGGCCGGTCGGTGGGCAGGTGGAGGCGTTCTGGCATGCCCGCCAGCGCATCCTGCCAATAATCCAACTGCGCCGCGATCAAGCTGTTCTTGTCATCCGGGTCTCCGAATTCCGCACGCTGCCAGAGGGTGTAGTCGATGTACTGCACGGGAAGCGCGGTCCATAATGGAGCTTGCCCCGCACATCGGAAGAGATACGCCATAGCCAAATCTCGCACCAATGGCCCCTGCGACAAGCCGTCGGCAGCGATATGGTGCGCCACAGCCACCACCACATGATCGTCGTCGCTGACGCGGAACAGCCTCGCCTGCAGGGGAATCTGCACCGCAAGATCGAACGAGTGACGAGCCACCGCGTCGATAGCGTCATCAAGCTGTTTCTGCGACCAACCGGTGGCATCGACGACTGTCCAGCCAAAGTCGGCGCGATCGGCTGCGACGACGATTTGGCGCGGCACTCCCTCGGGCGCGGCGAAGATCGTTCGCAGGCTCTCGTGGCGGCTCACCACATCGCCGAGCGCCGCACCCAGCGCCTCGGCATTGAGCGCGCCGTTCAGCCGCAACCCGACCGGCATGTTGTAGGTCGCCGACGGCCCCTGCAACTGGTCGAGGAACCACAACCGGTTCTGGGAGAACGACAACGGGATCGCCGCGGGGCGGTCCTGGGCCACCAGTGGTGCCAGCCGAGCCCCGTCGCCGCCGATGCGTGGCGCCAACTGGGCGACCGTGGGCGCCTCGAACAGTGTGCGCACGGAGAGCCCGGTGTCTAGAGCGGTGTTGACTGCGGCGATAAGTCGCATCGCCGACAGCGAGTCCCCGCCGAGGTCGAAGAACGAGTCGTCCACCCCGACCCGATCCACACCCAGCACGCGGGCATAGATACCGGCCAGGATCTCTTCCGCCGCGGTGGCCGGGGCCCGGTAACCCTCGTTGTGCTGATACTCCGGTGTCGGTAAGGCCCGCCTGTCAAGTTTTCCATTAACCGTCAACGGCAACGCGTCGATGACCACAATCGCCGCTGGAATCATGTACTCAGGCAACCGCTGGGCCAACGCGGTGCGCGCTACGGCCGGGTCAGCTGTGCCGGTGATGTAGCCCACCAGTCGCTTGTCGCCGGGACGATCCTCGCGAGCGATCACCTCCGCTTGCTGCACCCCATCCAACCCCGCCAAAGCGGCGCGCACCTCACCCAACTCGATCCGGAAGCCACGGATCTTGACCTGCTCGTCGGCGCGCCCCACATAGTTCAGCTGCCCATCTGGGCTCCACGACACCAGATCCCCGGTGCGATACATTCGCGTGCCCGGCGCCCCGAACGGACACGCCACGAAACGAGACGCGGTCAATCCTGCCCGCCGCCAGTAGCCGAGGCCCTCGCCGGCGCCGGCCACATAAAGGTCCCCGACCACACCCGCCGGTACCGGCCGCAACCATGCGTCCAGCACGAAGAACGCAAGGTTCGCAAGCGGGACGCCCACCGGGCTGACGTCGCTGTCGATGTCGGCATCGACGATCTCCCGGTACGACGCATGCACCGTCGTCTCGGTGGTTCCGTACAGGTTCAGCAATCGGGTCGCCGGGTGGGCGTCGCGCCACGTCTGAAGCCGTTGTGGCTCAAGGGCTTCACCGGCGAACACCACGGCTTCAAGCGTCAGTTGACGCCCGCGCTCGGGTGCCAGTGCATCGGCGGTTTGCAGTGCGTAAAAAGCCGACGGTGTCTGACTCAGAACGGTGACCTTCTCGGAGGCGAGCAGCGCGTGGAACTCTTCCGGTGAGCGCGCCACCGACTCGGGCACCACGACCAGTCGGCCGCCGTACAGCAGCGCTCCCCATATCTCGCATACCGAGACGTCGAAAGCCAGCGAATGCCACTGCGACCACACCTGCCCGGACAACTCCAGGTGGACGCTCATCGCCTCAAGCAGTCGGGTCACGTTCTGATGGGCGATCGCCACACCCTTCGGGACGCCCGTGGTGCCCGAGGTGTAGATGAGGTAGGCGATGTCGTCGGGGGCCGGGGCCGGCGGTGCGGTGCCGGGTTGACGTGCGATGGCCGGATCGTTGATATCGATGGTCAGAAGGTCTAACCCATCGAGTCGATCGGCCACTTCGTCAGTGGTGATCGCGGCCATCGGCGCGGAGTCGGTGAGAACGAACTCTCGGCGTGCTGCGGGCACTGCCGGATCGATCGGTACATACGCGGCCCCGGTCTTGAGCACCGCCAGAATCCCCACGATGGCCTCAGCAGATCGCGGCAGCACAAGCGCCACCCGTTGACCCGGTCCTGCCCCATGGCCAATGAGCAAGTGCGCCAACCGGTTCGCGGCCTCGTCGAGTTCGCGATACGTCCACGATCGGTCGGCCGAGGTCAGCGCAATCGACTCCGGTGCGCGAGCCAACTGTGTTGCAAATAAGGCCGGTATCGACACCGGTGCCGCCACCGGCTCAGTCAGCGCCGCGCGGTTACTCCACGCAGCAATCTGGGCGTCTTCGACACTGTCCAGCACATCAATTGATGACAGCGGCCGGGCCGGAGCGGTGGTCATGGCGACCAATAACCGCTCGAATCGCCCGATCAGTGTGTCGATATCTGCAGCGGTGAACACCTCGGTGTCGAACTCGACCCGCAATCCCAGTTCGTTTCCCGGCAGCGCCTGGATGGCCAGCGGATAGTGGTTGTACTCGCGGTGCGCGAACTCGGTGACGGCCAGTCCGTCGGCACCTGACAGTTCGGCTGCGTCGATGGGATAGTTCTCGTAGAC
>CAIWCQ010000493.1 GCA_903911165.1 uncultured Actinomycetes bacterium
GACCTCGTGCATCAGACTCGGTGAAAGCCCGCCGGCACGATCCGTGAGATCCGTCTTGTTCAGCGTCACCACTGCGGTGACGTTGACCACCGAATCGCGCGGAAGCCCGGTGGCTGTCGCCGGCAGGAACACATTGCCCGGCATCGCGGCCAGGCTGGTGTTGGAGGTGATCACGACGGCCACCACCGTGGCCAGCCGACTGGCGTTGTACGGATCGGACTGCACAACCAGGACCGGGCGCCGCTTGGCCGGACGACTACCGGAGGCGGCGCCCAGATCGGCCCAGTGGATCTCGCCGCGGGTGATCACCAGTCATCGTCGATCGCGCCGGCCACTCTCCGCCCGACCGCGACCGCAGCCTGCTGCGACTCGTCCGGGGAATCGACGGCATCGAGGGCAGTATCGATCTGGTCAGTCAATGACTCGGCGTCCAGTTCGTCCAAGTACCGCTGGGCGGCTCGAGCGAAAAACTCTGATCTACTCATTCCCAAAGCGACGGCACGTCGGCATACCCGGTCAAACGTCTCATCCGGTACCGAAATCGCTGTCTTCACCACCTGAGTATAACCGGGTATAACCGGCACTGTCGGCACGTTCCGCCCGGGATTTATCCCGGCAAGGGGGTGCGGATACCGAACACCGGTTGCCGACGTCGGCCGTGATTCCACCCGCGATCCCACGGCCAGTGCGCAAAGTCGTCGGTCCAGACGAGCTGTAAGGCGCGGACGTCGGGACCGCATATCCCGACGGCGAATACGAGGTGGACGTCCGGGTGGTCGACCTCGACGACCTCCAGAAGAAACTCGCTCTGGTAGTCGATATGCATGGCCGGCCGCAGGATCGTGCCGTCGTCGACCATGTCGTGTGCGATCGAGTTGAGCAGCCGCTTCGCTGTCCGCGGTGGCAGCCCAGTGATCAACAGCTCGGGCAGGCCCAGGTCGGTCAGACCAACTGTGTAGGCGAACGGTCGGTCCTCGCCCTCGACGTATTGAACGGCCCAGCCGTGGCCGTTGATGATCTCTCGCAAGACGTCGAGGTAATCATCGGTGGTGCGGTGGGGGTTGTCGCACTGCCAGCACATGGCCGGCTCCCTTCTGTCGTGGTTGCACAAACTGTCGTGGTTGGACAGAGCCTGCACCTGACCACTGACAGAACGGGCGCGTAACTTGTCGAGGTATGACCAACCACACCGCAGGGTGCTGCGAACCGCACCCCGCCAACGCGGCCAGGGTGTCCATCGACGGTGTCTCATCGGCAGAGCGCACCGCGCATCCACACCGGCGCGACAACGCCACCACCGCCGACCTGCTCGTCACCGGATCGCTGATCACCATGGACGACACCGCACCCACGGCTGAGGCGATGGCAGTCGCCGGTGGGCGCATCCTGGCCGTGGGATCCAGGTCGGATCTGGAGAGTTTCGTCGGACCTGGCACCACGATGCTCGAGCATAAGAGCGGGGTGATCATGCCCGGCTTCGTCGAACCACACATCCACCTGGTCTCCTCGGCACTGGTGTTCGACGGAGTGGACTGCTCGCCCTACACCAACAAGACCCTCGACGCGGTGCTGGTCGCGCTGAAGGCCGCGGTCGCAAAAGCCCCTGCGGGACAGGCCGTCATCGGGCAGCTCTTCGACCCCAGCCTGATGCCGAACCAAGCCACGTTGACGTGTGCGGTCCTCGATCAGATCTCGACGACCGTGCCGATCGTGGTGATGAACGCCTCGCAGCATTTCTTCTACGTCAACTCCGCCGCCTACGCCGCGGCCGGTATCACCGCCGACACACCCAACCCCCCCGGCGGCGACTACGGTGCGCGCAACGGAACCCTCACCGGCATCGTGGGTGAGAACGCGGCGATGTTCAGCTTCATCAAGGTGTTGCCGCCGTTGACGCCGGAGGTCATCGCGAGCGCGATCACCGGTATCGCCGCCATGGCCGCCAAACAGGGCGTCACCTACGTCCACGAGGCGGCAACCGGTGCGCTGGCCGGGGTGAAGGAAGTCGACCTGCTGCACCAGATCTTCGCCCAGTCGGGGTTCCCGGTCCGCGGATCGCTATCACTGTGGGGCGAGAACCTCGACGCCTTCACCGCGGCCGGGATCGTGCCGGGATCCGGTGATGACCGACTGCGCTCGCAGACCATCAAATGGGTGTCCGACGGATCCAACCAGGGCTACACCGGGTTCATGCGCCAGAACTACCTCGGCCGGGACACCCGTGGTGCGGCGAACTTCACCGCCGAGCAACTGGAAGCGAACTTCGCCAAAACAGTTGCGGCCGGATGGCCGATCATGTGCCACGGCAATGGTGATGCCGCGCTGGACATGGTGATGGCGGCATTCGCCGCGGTGGCCACATTGCCGTCGTGGGACCCGGCCAGACGGCATCGCATCGAGCACTCGTCGCTCTTGCACGATGAACACATCGCCGCGATGGCGTCGCTGGGAATCACTCCGAGTTTCCTGATGAAC
>CAIWCQ010000494.1 GCA_903911165.1 uncultured Actinomycetes bacterium
CTGCTGGCGGTGGCGGGCTGTGCGACACGCACCGAGGACAAACCCGCGCCTGCGGCCGCGCCGGCCTGCCCGCAGGCCAACGAACGCTTCTGCGCGGCAGGCGTCGGCGACCTACTGGACATCCGACTCGACGAACTCAAGCCCACCCAGCCCTCGCTGGGCTACGACGAGGTGTACTACCGGTTGGGCCGCTACACCCTGGGCGTCGGGGCGGCAGACCAACTGCTCGACCAGTGGTGCGCGACTAACGGCCAGGGAGGTCTGGAGTCGGCGACGCCCGGCGCCACGGTCATCGACCCGGCATCGTTCACCTGCGAACTGGCGGTCGGGTCGGAGACGGACGAATCGAAGGTCCCGATGAAGACCGCCGTGATCGGCCCGGGGGGTCAGCCGTATCTCACCGACGGCCATCACACGCTCACCTCGTTCTGGGAGGCACCCGGCGCCGGTCCCGAGACCCGCGTCCGTCTGCGGATCACGGGCAATCTCAAAGACGCCACACCGGAGGCGTTCTGGGCCGAGATGCAGTCACAGGGTTGGACCTGGCTCAACGATGCCGACGGTAAACCCATTACGCCCGAACAACTCCCGGGCAGCCTCGGTCTTGACTCCTTCGCCAACGACCAGTACCGGGGCGCGCTGGTCTTCGTCCGCGATGTCGGCTACAGCCAGGATGACACCAGCCCGGCGTTCCAGGAGTTCTACTGGGGGCAGTGGCTGCGCGACCAGACCAACTCGAACCTGCGCCCGGCGGACTTCACCCTCACCGACATGGCGTCGTACCACACACTTGTCGGCAACATCGGCGCGGCGATGGTCGCCCTGAGCGACACCACCGAGATCGCCAACGGCCTTGACGCGAAGGCCTTGGGCAAACTGGAGTCGTTCGGGCAGAAAGCCTTTGACGCACTAATAGCGCCGATCGACTCGGATAAGCCCGGCAAGCTGGCCTACGCGATCGCCTACAAAGCGACGCTCTGACGGTCCCGCCACGGAACGTGCACGGCCCGGTAGTGCTCCACGAGCTCCTCACAGATCGACGGCCAGGTTCGACCCAGCACACTGCGGCGCGCGGCGGTGCTGTAGCGCGGCCGTTCGTCAAGCAGATGGTCGACGGCCACCTCGAGTCGGGACTCGAACTCGGCCACCGGTAGCAGCAGTCCGGTGCGGTAGGGCGCGACGAGATCGCGTGGGCCGCCTGCGTCGGGTGCGATGACCGGGAGGCCCGACGCCTGCGCTTCCTGTACGGCTTGGCAGAAGGTCTCGTGCTCGCCGGGGTGGACGAAAACATCCATGCTGGCGTAGGCCGCGGAGAGCTCCGGGCCGTAGAGCGCTCCGGTGAACACCGCTGCGGGCATGAGGTTTTCGAGTTTGTCGCGGTCGACTCCGTCGCCGACGATGACCACTTGCAGATCACGTCGGCGAGCCAGCACCGCCAGCCGCTCGACATGCTTCTCCGGCGCCAGCCGGCCGACGAACCCGATGATCGCCTTGCCGTCCGGCGACCACCGTCGGCGTAGCTCCTCATCGCGGGCCGAAGGTGCGAAACCAGTGATATCCACACCTCGCGCCCAATGATGCACCCGCGGAATCCCCCGGGAGCGCAGGCTGTCGATCGCTGCGGTCGATGGCGCGAGGGTGCGGTCGGCCATCGAGTGCAGATGCCGAGTCCACGCCCAGGCCGCCCGTGCGGCGAAACCCACGCCGTAGCTCTCGGCGAACCCGGCGACGTCGGTCTGATAGACCGCCACCGTGGGAACCCCGAGTCGCCGGGCGGCCAGCAGTCCGCCGTAGCCCAGCATCGCCGGCGAGGCCAGGTGCACGACGTGCGGATCGAATCCGCGCAAGACGCGCAGGATCCGCGGGTTGGGCACGCCGAGGGGCAGCGAGGTCACTTTCGGAAACATCCGCGACCCCACCCGGTGCACCCGGATGCCGTCGTGGATACGGGATGCGGGTGCCTCACCGCGGGGATTGTCGGGAGCGATGACTAAGGCCTCATGTCCGGTGCGACGCAGATGCTCAAGCACCCGCAGCACCGAGTTGGAGACGCCGTTGACATTGGGCAGAAACGATTCGGCGACGATCGCAACTCGCACACCGTCACGGTCTCATCGGCGGGTTTCGCCAAGGTTGCGTACGAGAAGACGTCGTGCGTCGAGTTGTTGTCGTAAGACCGTCTACAACCCGCTGATGTCGTCGGGGATGTCCACGGCGTGCTCCTTGAGGATGGCGAGTTCCACCACGTCCAGGGTGCGCTCATGGGTACCGGCCAGCACCACCGGTGCCGCACACCCGTCGCGATGCGCCCGAAGCCAGTTGACCGCCGTCACACACCACCGGTCCCCCGGCAGCAGGCCGGGGAATTGGTAGGCCGGCATCGGGGTGGACAGATCATTGCCGATCGAGCCCTGGTGCTCGAGGAACTCAGCGGTCACCACTGCGCAGATGGTGTGCAGTCCGCGATCCTCAAGCCCGGTCGAGCAGCAGCCGTCCCGGTAGAAGCCGGTCATCGGGTCCGTTCCGCATGGCACTAACGGGCCGCCGAGCACATTGCGATCAGTCACGGCGTCAGTATGACGCGAGACACTCAGCGCACCGCGCCGACACCCGCCCGACGGCCCAACGCGTGGTACGTCCAACCAGCGGTCGTCCAACGCTGGCCGGCGAGACAGTTACGGCCGTCGACAATGACTTTGGCGCGCACCGTGGCGGCCAGCACATCGGGGTCGAGGTCGACGAACTCCCGCCACTCGGTGAGCACCAGAACTGCGTCGGCACGCTCACAGGC
>CAIWCQ010000495.1 GCA_903911165.1 uncultured Actinomycetes bacterium
CCCGGGCCGCCCTGGAGCGCGTGCTGGCCGCCGTGGAAGGCGGCGGATTCGGGCGGGCCTTCAGTTCCGGCATGGCGGCCAGCGACTGCGCCCTGCGGGCGGTGCTGCGCCCGGGTGACCACATCGTCATCCCGGACGACGCCTATGGCGGCACCTTCCGACTGATCGACAAGGTGTTCCGGGAGTGGGGCGTGCACCACACGCCGGAGCACCTGTCCGACCTCGACGCGGTCCGGGCGGCGCTGACCCCGGCCACCCGGATGATCTGGGTGGAGACGCCCACCAACCCGCTGCTTTCGATTGCCGACGTCGTCGCGATCGCTGAAATCGGTCGCGATGCGGGAGCAACGGTCCTGGTGGACAACACCTTTGCCTCACCGGCATTGCAACAACCGTTGACCCTGGGGGCCGACATTGTGTTGCACTCAACGACGAAATACATCGGCGGGCACTCTGACGTGGTGGGCGGTGCGCTGGTCACCGACAGCGAGGAACTCGATACTAAGTTCGCGTTCCTGCAGAACGGCGCCGGTGCCGTGCCGGGCCCCTTCGACGCCTACCTGACGATGCGAGGACTGAAGACACTTGAGTTGCGGATGCGACGGCACTGCGACAACGCCACTGCGGTCGCGGAGTTTCTCGCCGGGCACCCGGCCGTGAGTCAGGTGCTCTATCCGGGCCTGGCCGAACATCCCGGCCACGATGTCGCGGCGCGGCAAATGCGCGGTTTCGGTGGAATGGTGTCGGTGCGTATGCGTGGTGGCGCTGAAGCGGCACACAAACTTTGTTCGCGCACAGAGATTTTCATTCTGGCTGAGTCCCTGGGCGGTGTGGAGTCGCTGATCGAACATCCGGGGGCAATGACCCATGCCTCGACCGCCGGTTCGCAGCTTGAGGTTCCCGACGATCTGGTTCGGCTCTCGGTAGGCATCGAGGATCCGGCAGATCTACTCTCCGATTTACGCGAAGCGCTAACCTAGCGCCGGCAGCACTGCCGCCGCGGTCAATGCGAGGTTGACCTCAGCGGTATTTGAGCCGTCCGCCCAAGTCCCACTTGCGATCTCACCGGCCCGCCGCAGACGATCGTCGCTCACATCCAGTGTGACCCCGAGGCCTCCGACACGATAGAGCAGGCTGATGATCGCTGCCGTGGTCGAATCGGTGTGGCCCTGACCGGACAGCGCCGCCCACACGGCACCGCGGCGGGTGTCCACCCGGTTGCGGTTCTTCACCGGCCACGCGTAGGTATTGCGGCGCAGTCGATGGGTGGACAGACCAATCTGGTGGATCTGGCCGGTGCGCAGCAGTTGGTCGAGCACGTCGTCTTCGGCGTGCTTGCGCAGCCTGGCGATCGCCGCCGTCGGAGTGATCGGAGCCTGCGACAGAGTTGCCATCGCCGGCCGTACCGCCGGATCGACCGGCGTCGGACCGGCGAGGGCGAGGAGCTCTCCGGCAGGTACCGGATCCTCGGGCAACGCCGGGCGGACCCGGCAGTCGTAGGCGAGGTCCAGGATCAGCGCCGCAGCGAGCATCGGCTCTCTCCGGGCGCGGTCGAGGCGCGGTTGAGCCGCGGAGTTATCCAGCAGGAGCAGCAGCAGATCCTCGGCGATACGTGCCATGGGCGCCGAATGAACCAGGACTAGGCGAATGAACTAGGACTAGCCGAATGAACCGGGACTAGGCGTGATACGGCTCGGCGCTGATGAGCGTGACCTCAACGGTGGTGCCGTTGGGAACGGTGTAGCTGCGCTTGTCACCGACCTTGGCATTGAGCAGTGCCGCGCCGAGTGGGGAGTTGGGTGAGTACACCTCGAGATTGCCGTCGCCGACGCCCTCCTGGCGGGTGGCGATCAGGAATGTCTCGGTGTCGGTTTTCTTCCCGTTGTAGTAGACCTTGACCACTGAACCGGGCAGGGCAACACCGGACTGCTTGGGGGCCTCTCCAACCTTCGCCGTGTTGAGCAGATCCTGCAACTGACGAATCCGGGCCTCTTCCTGGCCCTGTTGGTCGCGCGCGGCGTGGTACCCGCCGTTTTCCCGCAGGTCCCCCTCTTCGCGTCGGTCGTTGATCTCGGCGGCGATGACCGGACGGTTGGCGATCAACTGGTCGAGTTCAACCTTGAGTCGGTCGTGGGACTCTTGGGTCAGCCAGACCACCTGGGTATCGGTCATCTCGTCGTGCTCCTCAATCGTGTATTCCGCCCCCGGAAAGTCGCGACGTGCTGAGGCACGGTCGCGTAAATGCAGCAGTACACGGCTCCCATCAGGAACCGTGTACTCGCCAATCATAGCATCGGCGTCATCGGCCTCACCTACGATTTCGCGGCCGCGGGGATCACCCGAGCCTCGTATCCGGCTAGGAGGCGCCCAGAAGATAGCCGGGCACGTCGACGCCGCACCCGTAAATGTCGCCCACGAACGGCCGTTTGTAGGACTTGACCGTCGTCGTGACCTGGACTGTCTTGGCCTGCGAGGCACCGACCAGGATCTCTCGCCGGCCAGTCTCGGCACCGTCGCGAGAACGTGCGCGCACGATGCACACCACCTGGTTGGCCGGGTCCTTTCGGGTCACGCTGATCGTTATGGACACCGTCTGGTCGTCGAGGACTTCGAATGCGGCGGTCTCGCCCTCGACGGCGTTGCCCTCGAAGCGCTGATATCCGAGCCGCGCCACGGCAAATCCCAGGGCCACGACAAGCGCTGTCAGCGCAATCGCCATCCAGCGCTGCGACACCGGCGACCGGGCCTTGCGGCCGTACCGTGAGCCCGGGAGCGGCCGGTCGTCGGGGGCAAAAGCACCGCCGGAGGTCTCGGCCATTCAACCAGTGTGCCTGTCATCAGCGGCCGGGATTGCGGCCACCCCCACCGCTGATGGGACTATTGGATTCATCGACAATCGGGATTCAACGACAATCGGGATTCAATAGTCCATCCGACGATTCAATGACCATCGATTCAATGACCATCCGACCGCGGGGCCGACGACGGCCGATGAACGAGTAGAGGAAACGTGACCGAACTGCGTTTGATGGCGGTTCATGCCCATCCTGACGACGAGGCCAGCAAGGGGGCGGCCACGATGGCCCGCTATGTCGACGAAGGCCACCGGGTGCTGGTGGTGACGCTGACCGGCGGCGAGCGAGGCGACATCCTGAACCCGGCGTTGGACCTGCCCGACGTGCGGGCGCGTATCGGAGATGTCCGCCGCGACGAGATGGCCAGGGCCGCCGAGGTTCTCGGAGTTGAGCATCGTTGGCTTGGATTCGTCGATTCGGGTTTGCCGGAGGGCGATCCGCCGCCACCGTTGCCGGACGGCTGTTTTGCCGCCGTCCCCCTAGCGGAGCCGGTATCCCGGCTCGTACAACTGATCCGGGAATTCCGTCCGCACGTCATGACCACCTATGACGAGAACGGTGGCTACCCTCACCCCGATCACATTCGCTGCCATCAGGTTTCAGTCGCCGCATTTGAGGCGGCGGGCGATCGCCACCTGCACCCGGAGGCCGGGCTGCCATGGGAGGTGAGCAAGCTTTACTACAACCACGGCTTCGTACGTCAACGCATGCAGATGCTGCAGGACGAGTTCGCTGAGAAGGGCCTCGAGGGCCCATTCGCCCGATGGCTGGAGAACTGGGATGCCGACAACGACCCCCTCGCCGGGCGGGTGACCACGCGGGTGCGCTGCGCCGACCACTTCGCCCGGCGCGACGACGCCCTGCGGGCGCACGCCACCCAGATCGACCCGGAAGGGTGGTTCTTCGCCACCCCACTAGAGTGGCAGCAACGACTCTGGCCCACTGAGGAGTTCGAACTGGCTCGCTCACGGGTGCCCGCCGAGTTGCCGGAAGACGACCTATTCGCCGGAATCGAGATCATCGAATGACCCGCCCGCTGACGAACCTGGTTGCCGAGGAAATCACGAACACCGGGCCCGAGTTCGGCGAGGCCAGCCCGATCGGACTGTTGATCGTCGTGCTGCTCCTGATTGGGGTGTTCGTTCTGGTGCGGTCGATGAACCGGCATCTCAAGCGGGTCCCGGAGAGCTTCGACGCCCCCGACGACACCGACTCCTTGGAGCCGCCGCGTGAATCCGGCGGGTAACGACCTCGCCGGGGCCACGAGCCCCTACCTGCGCCAGCACGCCGATAATCCGGTGCACTGGCAGCAGTGGACGCCCGCGGCGCTGGCCGAGGCGGCCCGCCGGGACGTCCCGATCCTGCTGTCGATCGGCTATGCGGCCTGCCACTGGTGCCACGTGATGGCGCACGAGTCGTTCGAGGACGCCGAAGTCGCGGCCGCGGCGAACGACGGCTTCGTCTGTATCAAGGTCGACCGCGAGGAACGTCCCGACCTCGACGCGGTCTACATGAACGCGACCGTGGCGATGACCGGCCACGGTGGCTGGCCGATGACCTGTTTCCTGACCCCCGACGGTCGGCCGTTCTTCTGTGGCACCTACTACCCCAAGCCGCAATTCCTGCAGCTACTCGCGGCGGTGGCCGAGACTTGGTCGGCGCGCCGCGACGACGTCGAACAGGCCTCCGAGCAGATCACCAGCGAATTGCGCAGGATGGCATCGGGGTTACCCGGTGCGCGCCCCGGTGTTGATCCCAGCCCCGGTGTTGATCCCAGCCCCGGTGTTGATCAGGCCCCCG
>CAIWCQ010000496.1 GCA_903911165.1 uncultured Actinomycetes bacterium
CGAATTCTGCGGGGTGTGCGGGTCGGACCTGACCGGTGGGCGGACCGGCGGGCGCAGATGGCTGCGGCCCGGCACCTTCGGTGCGGCACCCGGCGAGGCCGTGCTGCGGCCGTATCTGTTCAGTTCGCTGTTTCCGCATCTGCCGAACCGGTCCAGGCGGCCATTCCGGATCATTCTTCTCCTCGGTGCGCTCGCACTGGTTGCCTTCGCGGTTGCGCGACTCCCGTCGGCCGGTATCGCCCTGGCGGCGCTGGGACTGCCACTGCTGTTCGGGCTTTACCTGCGCGCCTCCGGTGTCGGGCGGGACATCCCGCGGTCATTTCTGGTACTCGCCGCGACCCTCGGTGCCGCGTTGGGGGTTGGGTGGGTACTGGTGACCGGGCAACTGGTGTCGGCCTCCTACGGGTTGCCGATGTCCGCCGGTCTGGCACTGCGACACGAGTTGCGCACGGGCATAGCCATTCCGACGGCCGCGATGATTCTGATGGTCGTACCGGTGATCGCGGTGCGACTGCTGGCGAGGTCTGCCCGCCGGCCGGCGGAGGCTCTTGACGGGTTCGCGATCGGCGCACTCGGGGCGCTGGCTTTCAGTGCTGCGGCGACCCTGGCCCGCTTGGCGCCGAGGTTCTTCGCCCCGGCGGCGGTCAGCGACGATAACGGGCCGTTCCTGTTCGGCCCTCTCAGCGCCGGCCTGTTCGCCCACACCAGGCCGTGGCGCAGTCTCCTGGTGGAATCCGTCCTGTGCGGGGTGACCGTTCCGATCACTGCCGCGGCCGCGGGCGGCATCGTCGGAATCCTGCTGTGGTTTCGTCACCCGGGGGCCGACGGCACCGAGGATCACCCCGGTCGGGTGCGCCTGGTCCTCGGTCTGCTCGCCGCCGCCGCACTCGTGGTTCACACCGCGGTGGGAACCATCGACATGGTCGGATTACCCGAGACCTGGATGATCGGCCTGCACCTGGTGATGACGCTTGCGGTGCTTCTGGCATTGCGCCTCGCGCTACAGCTGGCGCTGTTGCACGAGGCCCACGATCCGATCGACGAGAGCCGACCGCTGCTGTGCATCCACTGCGAGATGGTCGTGCCCGACATGGCGTTCTGCCCGGCCTGCGGTGTCGCCGCCCGCGCATCTTCGCGTGAGTCGCGCCGGGAGCGACGGGGGCCCTTCCGGCCGCAGAGTCTCGAGACCGCCGGTCCGCCACCGGCGGGGGAGCAGTCCTATCCCGGCTACGCGCTTGGTTCGCAGACCTACATCGCGCCGGTGTTGCAACGTCCACGGCTGAATTGGCTGCTCGGCCGTTGGGGGATCGGCATCACGACGGTCGCGGTGGCACTCGGCGCGGTCGCGATCGTGCTCACGCCGAGGGTCGCGCACTACATGTGCCCGCCGGAGTGCGGCGAACCCCCGACCGGAACCCCGGTGATGGCGCTGCCGCGGTTCACCGCGCCGGGCGGCGAGTTCTCGGTGGCCTATCCCGCGGAGGGTTCGGCCTATACGGTCACCACCGCTAAGGCCGGGGTCACAGCGACCTTCACCGGCGGCGACGGTGGGGTCATGCAGTTGTTCTCCCTGCCCGCGAATGGCCGGTCGGCGCGCGAGGTAGCGAAGGCTGCGCTGCGCAAGGCCTACCCGGACGCCACATTCGCCTACGAGATCCCCAACGCGATGGTCGGCTATCAGCCCGGCTACGGCGAAGCCGCCGATGTCTGGCCGCAGAGTACGACCGCGCGCTACAGCAGGGTGCGGATTATCGGCTTGGCGGCGATCAAGAACGACGTCGCGCTGATCGCGTTCGCCATCGGACCCTACCGGGTTTTCGGGCCGGGCTCCGGTCCCGGCATACCGTCCGGAGCCAACCTGCAACTCGCGCAGGATATGGGAAAATATGTCAACAGCTTCCGGTGGGCCGGCGACCCCCTGCGTTAAGCAGGATTCGGACTGAAAAGGATTCAGCCCCAGCCGAGTTCGTGCAAACGGTCATCG
>CAIWCQ010000497.1 GCA_903911165.1 uncultured Actinomycetes bacterium
CGCAGGCACGTACGGCACCGCTGTTCGCCGACATCGATGATGTCGCGCGCAGACTTGCCGAGACCGGGTATCTGCCCGACACCGCCACCGCAACAGCGGTTTTCCTGGCCGACCGGCTCGGCAAACCACTTCTCGTTGAGGGCCCCGCCGGCGTCGGTAAGACCGAGCTGGCCCGCGCCGTGGCGCAGTGCACCGGCTCAGATCTGGTGCGGCTGCAGTGCTACGAAGGTGTGGACGAGGCGCGTGCGCTCTATGAGTGGAACCATGCCAAACAGATCCTGCGCATCCAATCCGGGGCCGGTGATTGGGAGTCCACCAAATCCGATGTGTTCAGTGAGGAATTCCTGCTGTCGCGCCCTCTGCTCACCGCGATCCGGCGCGCCGAACCCACCGTTCTGCTGATCGACGAGACCGACAAGGCGGACATCGAGATCGAGGGCCTGCTGTTGGAGGTGCTCAGTGACTTTGCGGTCACGATCCCGGAACTGGGCACTATCACCGCCACCCGCACTCCGTTCGTGGTCCTCACCTCCAATGCCACCCGGGAGCTCTCCGAGGCGCTCAAACGCCGTTGCCTGTTCCTGCACATCGACTTCCCGGATGCCGAACTCGAGCGGCGGATTCTGCTCTCCCGGGTGCCGGAACTTCCCGAGCGTCTCGCCACCGAACTGGTCCGCATCATCGGCGTGCTCCGCGGAATGCAACTCAAGAAGGTCCCGTCGGTAGCCGAAACCATCGACTGGGGGCGCACCATTCTGGCGCTGGGTATGGACACCATCGACGACGCCACGATCGCCTCGACGCTGGGCGTGGTGCTCAAGCACCAGTCCGATCAGGTGCGTGCCGCCGGTGAACTCCGGTTGAACTGACGGCATCGACGATGGCCAACCGCCGAACCCGGCCCGCCCAACCGCTGGCTCCGCACGGCCTGCCCGGCCACCTTGTCGGATTCGTCGAAGCCCTGCGTTCCCACGGCATCTCGGTGGGACCCTCGGAAACCGTTGACGCTGGCCGGGTGATGACGGTGCTCGGCCTGGGTGACCGTGAGGTGTTGCGGGAAGGCCTGGCCTGTGCGGTGCTGCGCCGGTCCGATCACCGGGTTACCTACGACGCCCTGTTCGACCTGTGGTGGCCGGCCGCCCTCGGCGACCGCACGGTATTGACCGACGAGGATTCTGAGGGTGCGCCGGGACCGGAGGCATTGTCGCCGGAGGACCTCGAGGCGATGCGGTCGATGCTGCTGGATCTGCTCGCCGACAATCCTGATATCGGAGACCTCGATGAGCGCCTGGTGGCCATGATCGCCGCGATCGTCGAGGCGCACGGACGTTATGCCTCCAGTCGGGGCCCGTCGTACTCGTCGTATCAGGCGCTGAAGGCGATGGGACTCGATCAACTCGAGGGTCGCCTGCTGGCCGGGTTGTTGGCACCCTACGGCGACGACCCATCTCCCACGCAGGAGCAGATTGCTAAAGCCGTTGCAGCGCGCAAGATCGCGCAACTGCGAAGGATGGTTGAGGGTGAGACCAAGCGGCGTACCGCCGAGCAACTAGGCCGCGAACACGTCCAGACCTACGGGATCCCGCAATTGGCCGAGAACGTCGAGTTCCTGCGTGCTTCGGGTGATCAAATGCGTCAGATGCGCCGGGTGGTGGCCCCGTTGGCTCGCACCCTGGCGACTCGGCTTGCGGCTCGGCGGCGTCGGTCCCGGGCCGGTGCGATCGACTTGCGCAAGACGCTGCGGAAGTCGATGTCGACCGGCGGCGTGCCGATCGACCTGGTGCTGCGCAAGCCGCGGCCGGCGCGGCCGGAACTGGTGGTGCTCTGCGATGTATCCGGTTCGGTGGCCGGGTTCAGTCACTTCACCCTGCTGCTCGTGCACGCGTTGCGCCAGCAATTCTCGCGCGTTCGCGTCTTCGCGTTCATCGACACCACCGACGAGGTGACGCACCTGTTCGGTCCGGATGCCGATCTGGCGGTGGCGGTCCAGCGCATCACCCGTGAGGCGGGCGTCTACACCCGCGACGGGCA
>CAIWCQ010000498.1 GCA_903911165.1 uncultured Actinomycetes bacterium
GCCAACTCCGGCAAACTCGCATTGATGTAGAAATGGTCACCGGCGAAGGTGGTCAGGTCGAACGTCGCGGTGGTCCGGTGCTCCCACGGCGACATCAGTTCCGCAGTGCCCAACTCGTCGTTGTCGGCCATCATCGCGTGAATTGGGCAGGACACCTTCGCCTCGGGCGGACTCTCATAGCCCGTCACGGCCTTCAGTCCGCGCAATGTCGGCAGGAGTGTCGCAGCGAACTGTTCGTCGTTAAGAAATTCCGGATTGACACCCGTAACAGTGCTGACCATGTTCAGCAGGTGCGCGTCCGAGCCCTGCAGGTTGGCGATGCGACGGAGCAGGCCGGGGGCGGCCGCCGCCGAGACGAACAGCGCAGTAATGGGGTTGCCGGCCTGCTCGAAGCGCAGGGCGACCTCGAAAGCCAGAAGTGCGCCCATACTATGCCCGAAGAACGCCACCTCACCCGCCGGTGCCTCATCGGGTTTGAGCATCGAACAAAGCCGATCCGCCATCGCCGGGATGCTGGTGTACTTCGACAAGTCCTTGCCGGCCCGCTTGCCCGGATACTGCACGGCCACACATTTCGTTCCGGCGGTGAATGCCCTGGCGAACGGCACGTAGAACTCAGCCGAACCGCCGGTGTGGGGAAAGATGTACAGCCGGGACCCCGCGGGGCCCGTCGCATCGGGCGCCATCTAGATCGGAATCAGCCCGTGCTTACGCACGACACGTTGAATCTGCTTGTCGCGCAACAGTCTCATGGATTTGCGCAGTAGCAATCGGGTTTGGTGCGGCTCGATCACAGCATCGATGAATCCGCGCTCAGCGGCGATATAGGGAATCGCCATGTTGAGGTTGTAGCCCTCGATGAAGTCGGCGCGAATCTTCTGCACCTCGGGAGCCGTGGGATCAGGGAATCGCTTGACGAGCAGTTGAGCGGCACCGTCAGCCCCGATGACCGCGATACGTGCGGTGGGCCAGGCGAAGTTGAGGTCGGCGGTCAACTGTTTGGATCCCATCACCGCGTACGCCCCGCCGTAGGACTTGCGGATGGTGATGGTGACCTTCGGAACGTCGGCCTCGACGACCGCGTACAGGAACCTGCCGCCGCGCTTGATGATGCCGTTGCGCTCCTGCTCGACGCCGGGCAGAAAACCCGGAGTATCCACGACGAACACCAGGGGCACGTTGAACGCGTCGCAGAACCGCACGAAACGGGCCGCCTTGTCGGAGGCCTCGTTGTCGATTGCCCCGGACATGATGATCGGCTGGTTGGCCACCACTCCGACCGGACGACCGTCGATGCGGGCGAATCCAGTGATCATCGCCTGACCGGCCTGCGCGGCCACGTCGAGAAACTCCCCGTCGTCGAAGATACGTAACAGAACATCGTGCATGTCGTAGGCCGCGTTATCGGCGTCGGGAACGATGGCGTCGAGTTCAAGATCCTCGGCGGTGATCTCCGGTTCCAATCCCGGATTGATTACCGGAGCGTCATCAAAGGTGTTGGGCGGCAGGAATTCCAGGAAGTCCCGAGTGTATTGAAACGCGGCCTTCTCTGAGTCGACGACCTGGTGAATATTGCCGTACTTGGCCTGATAGTCGGCGCCGCCGAGTTCGTCGAGGGTGACGTCCTCGCCGGTGACGTCCTTGATCACATCGGGCCCGGTGACGAACATGTAGCCCTGATCGCGCACCGCGATCACCAGATCGGTCTGGATCGGTGAGTACACCGCCCCGCCGGCGCACTTGCCGAGGATGATCGAGACCTGCGGGACCACACCGGAGAGAAGTTCGTGACGCCGGCCCAGCTCGGCGTACCAGGCAAGGGAGGTGACCGCGTCCTGGATGCGGGCACCGCCGGAGTCGTTGATCCCCACGATCGGGCAACCGACCATGGCGACCCACTCCATCAAACGCGCCACCTTGCGGCCGAACATCTCCCCCACCGAACCGCCGAACACCGTCTGGTCATGGGAGAAGACTCCGACCGGGCGGCCGTTGATGGTGCCGTGCCCGGTCACGACCCCGTCGCCGAACAGCGCGTTCGGGTCGCCCGGCGTGCGGGCCAGTGCACCGATTTCCAAGAAACTGCCCGGATCAAGCAGTTCTCGGATGCGCTCCCGAGCACTGGGAAGGCCGCGCTTATCCCGCTTAGCGGCTGCGGCCTCACCGGCGGGTTCGGCTGCCAGATCGAGCTTTTCACGCAATTCGGCCAGTAACTCGGCGGTCGTCTTCTCGGTCACTTCGGCTGGGTCTCCCGCGTCTCGATGCCCTGGATGCGGTTAATCGCCTCGCTAAGGTGAGCGCCCACCTTGGCAATGTACGGCTCGTCGATCGCCTGGATGTGCTCACCGCCGATCGGCACCACTTCCAGATCGGCGGCGAACTCGCCCCATCCGCCGTCCGGCTGGCGGATCCCGTAGCGCGGTTCAAACATGATCGCGTCATCGTGATACCGATCCGCCATGTAGAGAGTCACATGACCGTCGAACGGCTCGATGTTGGCAGTGTCGAGTGCGCGGTTGTCCAGATACGACGTCCGCTGATGTTCGATGACGCCGCCGGGAATGTTCACCCCGCTGGCCTTCACGGCGTCAAGCACGAAGCGGACCTGCCCCTCGTCATCGAGGTTCTCGAGTTGTTCGTACGGTATGGCCGGAATTTCCACATTGAAGGTTCGCTGCGCGAACAACGCGTAGCGGTCCCACCGGGCGCGAATCTCCTCTTTGGTCTGAGGAACGTCCTCGCCGGCCCGCACCGTGTCGATCAGTCCGACGAACCGGACGTCGGCTCCGGCACGTTTGAGTCCGACAGCACACGCATACGCCAGCGCCCCGCCCAAAGACCAGCCGGCCAGGATGAACGGGCCCGCACCACCGATCTCCAAAAGCTTGGGGACGTACTGCTGCGCGCGCTCCGCGATGGAGCCGTCGACCCGTTCGAGTCCGTAGACCGGGGTTTCCGGCGGCAATCGCTTGATCAACGGCTCGTAGACCACCGTCGAGCCACCGGCTGGGTGGAACACGAACACCGGCACGGAATCGACGCCATCCTTTGGCGCCCGCAGGGTGCGCACGAACCCCTCGAGTTCACCGGCCTCCAGATATTCGCGGACGTCGGTGGCCAGTGCCTCGATGGTCGCTGCCGCCTTCACCTGCTCGACGGTGATGGTGCCCTCGGCGCGTTCGGAAAGCCGTTCGGCGATCTTGGCGGCGGTCTCGTCATTGATCTTCGGCAGTTCGTTGAAGATGCCGCCCGGAGACTTACCGGTGACGATGGCCCAGGTGGCGAAAGTGATCCGTTCGGCAGCCTCACGGGGCGGGACGTCGGTACCGAGGGCCTCTACGACCGCTTGCTGGCTCAGGGCCTTGCCGGCGACCGCCGCCGGCGACTGG
This sequence comes from uncultured Actinomycetes bacterium, assembly GCA_903911165.1. GTDB lineage: Bacteria > Actinomycetota > Actinomycetes > Mycobacteriales > Mycobacteriaceae > Mycobacterium. The sequence goes on from CAIWCQ010000498.1 coordinate 3,390, forward strand.
GCCTTCCCGGCGACCGCGGCCGACGACTGGGCCGAAGGTCCCGCGGGGTCCGACGGTGGCGGGGGTGGTGGCAGTGGTGCTGGTGGAGGCGGTGCTGGTGGAGGCGGTGCTGGTGGAGGCGGTGCATCTGACTGGAGTTCGGGATGTTTGGCGGCAAGTTTGGCCGCCAGTTCCGGCGGTAGTTCACCGGATGCGATCGCCGCCTGCTCGGCGGCGATCTGCTCCGGGGTGAGCGTCTTTTGGTGTTCGTGCAACTCCGACACCGTCTCGCGGTTCTCAATCGCGTATTCGATGAGCTTCTCTACGGCGTAGAGGTTGGCGTCGCGAACTGCAGTCAGCTGAATCGGCGGCAGATCGAAGTCGTACTCGACGCGGTTCTTGATCCGCACCGCCATCAACGAATCCAGTCCCAACTCGATCAGCGGCACTTCCCACGGGAGATCCTCGGGCTCGTAGCCCATCGCGCTGCCGACGATCGTCGACAATCTGTCGTGCACGGTCTCAGAGGAGTCCGGGGCCCACTTGCCGAGGCTGCCACCCACGCCGGCGCCGGCGGCGAGAGTGTCGTGCAGGATGTCGGCGTCGTCGGCAGTCGCGACCTGCATCTGCTCAGCGACCGGCGCGCTCACCGCAACACCGGTGGCGACCGCGGCGGGCAGGGTCGTCGTCACGCCGGACCGGGTCACTATCGCGTCGTAGACCAGCGTGAACGACTCGTCGATACGAGCGTGTACCTGCACCGAGGCGCCACCGGGGTGGCGGGTCAGGGTGGTCACCAGCCGGGCACCATCGCCGGGGACCGCGCGCTGCTCAGAGGCCGCCACTGAGGCATCCGGAAGTACCTGTACCGCAGCGGCTTTCACCAAGGTGGCCAGATCGGTCGCCCCTTGGGCTGCGTACTCCCACACATGGCGGCCGTCCGGCATGGCGACATGTGTGCCGGGAAGGATGCCCGATCCGTCGGCCGAGAATTGGGCGGCAAGCCAGTGCGGTTTGCGAGTGAACTGCGTCGCCGGAATGTCCGCATAGTCGCCCGGGTCTACCGCTCGGGTGAACAGCGTCGTGAAATCAAGATCATGGCCCAAGGTGTAGAGCTGAGCCATCGCCGCGACCAACGAGGTGACCTCATCGGAATTGCGGGCCAGCGTGGCGATCAACTGGGCATCGTGGAGTCCCGCTGCCGCCGTCGTAAGCCCGACCTGCATCAAGGCCACCGGGTTCGGCGCCAGCTCAAGAAAAGTGGTGTAGCCGTTGTCGACCGCGGCCGCGACGCCCTGGGTGAAGTGAACGCTGTGCCGCAGGCCCTTCTTCCAGTAGTCGACATCGTGAATCGGGTCACCGCCGGGCCGGATGTAGCCGCCCTCGTGCACGGTGGAGAAGTAGCCGATCGTCAACGGGTGCGGGGTGATCCCCTGAAGTTCGGCCGCCAACTCTCCCAGCAGCGGATCCATCTGAGTGGTATGACTCGCGCCCTTGGTCGCGAACTTTCGGGCGAACTTCCCTTCCGCCTCGGCGCGGGCGATGATGGCATCAACCTGCTCCGGCGGGCCACCGATGACGGTCTGAGTCGGCGCGGCGTAAACGCACACCTCCAGATCAGGGAAGTCGGTGAACACCCCGGTGATCTCCTCGGCGGAGTATTCGACCAGTGCCATCAGCCTGATGTACTCGCCGAACAGCATGGCCTCGCCCTCACCCATCAAGTGCGATCGCGCGCAAATGGTCCGGGTCGCGTCGGCCAGCGACAGCCCGCCAGCGAAGTAGGCCGCGGCAGCCTCGCCCAGGGATTGCCCAACCACCGCAGCGGGTTTCGCCCCGTGGTGGCGCAACAGTTCTCCCAGGGCGATCTGGATCGCAAAGATGGTCACCTGGGTGGTCTCGATGCCGTAGTCCTGGGAGTCGTCGAGGATCAGTTCGACGATCGAGTATCCGAGCTCGTCCTGGACCAGGGCATCGACCTTATTGATCCAGTCAGCGAAAACCTCGTCACGCAGATACAGGCTCTTGCCCATCTTGCGATGCTGGGCGCCGAAGCCGGCCAGCACCCACACCGGTCCATTGCTGATGGGGCCGTCGGCGCTGTAGACCAGTGGACTTGTTTTTCCTTCGGCGATCGCCCGGAGGCCCTTGACGGCCTCGTCGTGGTCGTGGGCCATCACTACCGCGCGAGAACGACCGTGATTGCGCCGCGACAGTGCGCGGCCTATCGATTCCAATGGCGACGCCCGACCGGCCGGGCTGTCGATCCAATCCGCCAGCATCGCCGCGGTCGCCTTCTTGCGCGATGTTAAAAAGCCTGAAACGGCCAGCGGCACAACAGTAACCGGCTGCTCAGCAGCTTCTATTTCCTCACGAGCAATGGCAAGCAGCCGGCACGCCTCATCGGTGAGACCGGGCAACGTCGGCTCGACCCCATCACCGGACTGATAGACACCGCCGTCTCCGCCACCGTCTTCGTCATCGATGAACTCGCCGTACTCATCCATTCGGACGCCGCCGACGTACACGGCTTCGGCCTCGGGGGTCGCCGGTGCTGTGGGGGCGACTTCGGGTTCGGGTTCGGGCTCGACGAGATCGGCGGGCAACACCTCGCGCAAAACCAGGTGCGCGTTGGCGCCGCCGAATCCGAAGCCGGACACACCGGCGATCGCATGTCCGCTGTAACGCGGCCAGTCGGTGGCGGTCTCGACCACCCGCAACCGAATGGCGTCGAAGTCAATGTAGGGATTCGGTCCCGCGTAATTGATCGATGCCGGAATCTTGTTGTGGTGCAACGCCAGCGCGACCTTGGCAAGGCTGGCCGCGCCGGCGGCGGACTCGAGGTGGCCCACGTTCGACTTGACCGCGCCGAGCAGTGCGGGTTGCTCGGCCTCGCGGCCCCGGCCCACCACCCGACCGAGGGCATCGGCCTCGATCGGGTCACCCAGAATCGTGCCGGTGCCGTGCGCCTCGATGTAATCCACGGTGCGCGGATTGATGCCGGCGTCGCGGTAGGCCCGACGCAGCACATCGGCCTGGGCGTCGGGGTTGGGCGCAAGAAGTCCGTTAGACCGGCCATCATGGTTAACTGCGCTGCCGGCGATCACTGCCAGGATTTCGTCGCCGTCACGACGGGCGTCGTCGAGGCGTTTGAGCACCAGCATGCCCGCACCTTCGGAGCGGGCGTAGCCGTCGGCGTCGGCGGAGAACGATTTGATCCGGCCATCCGGTGCAAGGACGCCACCGACCTCATCGAAGCCGAGCGTCACAGCCGGGGTCACCAAGGCGTTCACCCCGCCTGCCAGAACGACGTCTGCCTCACCGGCCCGAAGAGCCTGCACGCCGGAATGCACCGCCACCAGCGATGACGAGCACGCCGTATCCACCGCCACCGAAGGGCCGCGGAAGTCAAAGAAGTAGGAAACCCGGTTGGCGATAATCGAACTCGCCGTCCCGGTGATCGCATACGGATGCGCGGTCCGCGGATCCATCATCGCCAGATAGCTGTAGTCATTGGTGGAACTGCCGACGTACACCCCGACGCTTTTGCCCCGCAGGCTCGATGCGGGGATGTGGGCGCCTTCAAGAGCTTCCCAGGTGAGTTCGAGCGCCAGTCGCTGCTGCGGATCGAGGTTATCGGCCTCCATCTTCGACAGCGCGAAGAACTCGGCATCGAAACCCTTGAGGTCGGCCAGGTACCCGCCACGGGTGCGGGCTTTGGCGATGCGTTCAGCTAGTCGCGGCTCGTTCATGAACTCCGCCCAGCGACCCTCGGGTAGGTCGGTGATGGCGTCGCGGCCCTCAAGTAGGGCTTGCCACATCTCGTCGGGCGTATTCATCTCACCGGGGAACCGGGTGGCGAGCCCGACGATTGCGATATCAGCGACGTCGCGGGTACGAGTCCAGTCTTCATCGGGATCTAGTGCCTCGAGTTCGGGCTCGCCCTCGATGATGACCGTCGCCAGCGCCTCGATGGTCGGATGCCGGAACGCGATCGTCGCGGTCAGGGTGACGCCGGTGAGATCCTCGATGTCGCTGGCCATTGCGACCGCGTCCCGCGAGGACAGCCCGAGTTCGACCATCGGGGTGGACTCGTCGATGCTGGCGGCCGGTTGCCCGGTGGCGTTGGCCACCCACTCGCGCAGCCACCCGCGCATCTCGGGAATCGACATGCCGGCGCGCGCCGGGGTGTTCGCGGCCGCCGCCTCGGCAGAACCCGGTTCGGCGACGTCGTCATCAGACGGGGGGACTTCGGTCATTGGGCCTCGTCGGGGAAGGCGTTGGCCGTCGTCCCGCTGTGCAGACTGCCGTCGAGGTAGGCCGAACGGCAGGCTCGCCGCCCGATCTTTCCACTGGATGTGCGGGGGATGGCGCCCGCCGGCGTAAGCAGAACGTCACGCACCGTCACACCGTGCCGCACCGCGATCGCGGCGCGGATGGCGTCGCTGATCGGCTCGACGTCGAGTTTGTGCGATCCGGCGGATCGCTCCCCCACGATGACCAGCTGCTCGGAGGTGTCGGCCGGATCGCGCTTGAGACCTGCGTGCGCGTTGGCGAACACCTCGTCGGGCAACTGGTTGGCGGGCACCGAGAAGGCCGCGACATAGCCGGTGCGCAGTGCCTTGCTGGCCTCCTGCGCGGAGTACTCCAAATCCTGCGGATAGTGGTTGCGGCCATCGATGATGACCAGGTCCTTGACGCGGCCGGTGATGTAGAGGTCACCATCGTGGTAGGCGCCGAGATCACCGGTGCGCACCCATGTCGCGTCGTCGGTCGCGCCGTCGGCGTGGGACGGACTGGTCCGCGACTTGAGGATGTTCTGGAATGTCGCGATGGTCTCCTCGGGCTTGTTCC
>CAIWCQ010000499.1 GCA_903911165.1 uncultured Actinomycetes bacterium
ACCGTCAGGGCCGAGGGAGGCATCCGGCTGGCCAGTTCGGCGAAGGTCGTGTTGCAGGAGTTGGCGAAGGCCCGTGCCATCGGGACCGTGCCCAGGTCGAACTTGTTGTAGTTCGGGATAGTGCGGTGGCCGATGTCGATCTCACCGGGGCATCCCAGCAGGGTGTTGGGCGTGGCCATGTTTCGGCCGATGGCCGCTGCGGCCGTGACGATCTTGAAGGTCGACCCCGGCGGGTAGAGACCGGTGGTGGCCGCGGGCCCGTCGGCGTCGGCGGCATCGTTCTGGGCTACCCCCAGGATTTCGCCCGTCGACGGTTTGATCACGACCAGCATGGCTTTGCGCCACTGGCCGTCGACGGCGTGCTGTGCGGCGTCCTGCACCCCGCGGTTCAGTGTCAGGGAGATCGACGGCGCCGGCTTGGCCGCCACCTCGGTGAGGACGTCCACGTCGGCGCTGTTCTTGTTGACGCTCACCACCCGCCAGCCGGACTCACCGTCGAGTTCGTCGAGCACCGCCTTCTTCACCTCGCTGACGACGGCCGGCGCGAATTCCGCACTGGTGGGCAGCATGTCGGCCAGCGGGGTGACGATCACCCCCGGCAGTCCTTCCAACACCGGGGCTACCCGGTCATTGTCGGCGGTTTTCAGGGTCATCAGGTCTAGCGGCCCGACCGAGGAACTGGCCTGTTCGGCCAGCCGCTGCGGGTTGAGCGTGTCGTCGAACGGACGGAGCATGTCGGCGACCACCCGCGCGGTCGACATCAGAGCAGCGCCGGCCCCGGCGGCGTCAAGTTGGTAGCGGAAGTTGTTGCCGGGCACCAGCACTTCGGTGCCGCTCATCTCGTTGACCGTAGGTCGCCGGGCTGGGTCGGCTCGCAGTTCGAAGCTCTGGTTCTCCCCGAGTTTGGGGTGCAGGGCGCTGGCGGTCCAGCGGATCCGCCACGCCCCCTCATCGCGGATCATGTTCAGCACGCCGTCGTAAGTCCAGCTGCGTTGCTTGGGAAGTTCCCAGGTGAATCGGTAGTTCACGCTGCCGGTGTCCTCGGTGTAGCGCGAGCCCAGGATCTTGGCATCCAGATGGGTGGCCTGCAGCCCCGAGAACGCCTCATTGAGAGCGGCGTGCGCCTCGCTGGGCAGGTCGCTGAGCTGCGCGGCCGCCCCGGTGTCGCCGCGGCCAAGTTCGGCGAAGAACCGCGCGGCGGCCGGGGACGGGCCGTCCGGGCGGGGCGTACAGCCCGACAGGCTTCCAGCCGCTACGAGTGCCAGCGCCGCGGACAGTCCTGTGACTCGTGTGATTAATGAGGTGCAAGTTGCCATTGAGGCAGATGTTATGAGTTTGTCACCTCAAAGCGCGGGAGGCGCACCGCGAACCTTCCCGCGAGCGTGCGCTGAGGTCTCACGTAAGGCGGCGTGTCGCGCGCCGACGCGCACGCTGGCGGGATTGCCCTGCGGGCGCCGGACCGGTCAGTCGAGCAGAACCGTCGCGAAGGTTCCGACTTCGGTAAACCCGACCCGGGCGTAGGCGGCGCGGGCGATGGTGTTGTAGCCGTTGACGTAAAGGCTGGCCACCCGCCCGGTCTGGATCACCGCCGCGGCGACCGACGCCGTACCGGCCGTTCCGAGTCCGTGACCGCGCCATTCCGGATGCACCCAGACTCCCTGGATCTGGCCGACGACCGGTGACTGCGAGCCGATTTCGGCCTTGAATACCACCCGGCCGTGCTCAAAGCGGGCGAAGGCCCGCCCGGAAGCGATCAGGCCGGCCACCCGACGCCGATAGCCGCGGCCGCCGTCTCCGACCCTGGGGTCGATACCGACTTCGCCGATGAACATGTCGACCGCGGCCACCAGATAGGCATCGAGTTCCTCGATCCGCACCCGCCGCACTCCGGGGTCCAGGGCGCACCCCGGCCGCGACCCCAGCGCCATCAGGGGCTGCCGATCCCGGACGTCTCGCGCCGGGCCCCAACCATGCCGCAGCCGATCCCACATCGTCAGCACCAAGTCGGCTCGGCCCACCAGCGACGAGCATCGGCGTGGTCCGTTCAGCGCCCGATCGGCAAAGGCCAGCAGATCGGCGCGGGAACCGCGCAGGGGTATCAGGTTGGCGCCGGAGTAACACAGCGAGTCCTCCGCGCGTGCCATCGTCCACAGTTCGCCGCCGATGCCCACCGGATCGACACCGTGGTCTGCCACCCGAGCCGCCACCATGCATGAACCGACCGGATCGGCCGCCAGCACGCGTCGCACCGCGACGGCGTCGCGAACCAGCGAAACGCCTCGCCCACCGACCGGGCGCAGTAGTGGTGGTGCCGACATGGCCGTACTTTCTGCGGGCTTCACCCGCGGTGAGAGGTGCCCCTCAGCTTACGGTCACCACCGGGGAACCGCCCGCAGCCGCATCCGCGGCGCGCAGCTCGTCGGCGATTCGCATGGCCTCCTCGATGAGTGTCTCGACGATCATGGACTCGGGCACGGTCTTGATCACTTCACCTTTGACGAAGATCTGGCCCTTGCCGTTACCCGAGGCCACCCCGAGGTCGGCCTCGCGGGCCTCGCCGGGGCCGTTGACGACGCAGCCCATGACGGCCACCCGCAACGGCACATCGAGGCCCTCAAGTCCGGCGCTGACCGCATTGGCCAGGGTGTAGACGTCGACCTGGGCGCGTCCGCAGGACGGGCACGACACGATCTCCAGACCGCGGGGCCGCAGGTTCAGCGACTCAAGAATCTGATTACCAACCTTGACCTCTTCGACCGGCGGCGCCGACAGCGACACCCGGATGGTGTCGCCGATCCCGCGGGACAGTAATGCGCCGAACGCGACGGCCGATTTAATGGTGCCCTGGAACGCCGGGCCAGCCTCGGTGACACCGAGATGCAGTGGGTAGTCGGATCTTTCGGCCAGCAACTCATACGCCGCGACCATGATGACAGGGTCGTTGTGCTTGACGCTGATTTTGATATTCCCGAAGCCGTGCTCCTCGAACAGCGACGCCTCCCACAGCGCCGACTCGACGAGCGCCTCCGGAGTGGCCTTGCCGTACTTCTCCAGGAATCGTTTGTCGAGTGAACCTGCGTTAACCCCGATACGGATCGGAATGCCCGCGGCCCCAGCAGCTTTGGCGACCTCGCCGACCCGGCCGTCGAACTCCTTGATGTTGCCCGGGTTTACCCGCACCGCGGCACAACCGGCGTCGATGGCCGCGAAGATGTACTTCGGCTGGAAGTGGATATCAGCGATCACCGGAATCTGACTCTTGCGGGCGATCTCAGCGAGCGCGTCGGCATCCTCCTGGCGGGGGCAGGCCACTCGGACGATGTCGCAACCGGTGGCCGTCAATTCGGCGATCTGCTGCAGCGTGGCGTTGACGTCGTGAGTCTTGGTGGTGCACATTGACTGCACCGAGATCGGATGGTCACTACCCACCCCGACACCGCGCACCATTAACTGCCGGGTCTTGCGCCGCGGCGCCAGAGTTGGAGCGGGTGGTGCCGGCATACCGAGACCGATGGAACTTGTGCTCATCTCAATCTCCTACTGGAACAACCTGATCGGGTTGACCAGATCTGCGGTCACGGTCAATGCCATGTAGCCGACCACCACGACGAGGATCACATATGTCGCGGGCATCAGTTTGGTGTAGTCCACCGGACCCGCAGGAATCACGCCCCGGGCCGAGCGAATCAGATTACGGATCTTCTCGTAGACGGCGACGGCGATGTGCCCGCCATCGAAGGGAAGCAGCGGTACGAGATTGATCGCTCCGAGCACGAAGTTCAACTGCGCCAGGAAGAACCAGAACGCGACCCACAACCCATGGTCGACGGTGTCGCCGCCGATGATGCTCGCGCCTACCACGCTGATCGGGGTCTCCGGGTCGCGCTCGCCCCCGCCGATGGCGTGCACCAGTGCGCCGATCTTGGTCGGTATCGCCAGCAGTGACTTGCCCAGCAACACGGCCAGGTCGCCGGTGAACGCGAAGGTTCCCGGGACGGCCGACAGCGCGTTGTAGTGCGTCGGCCCGAACTGCGCGGCGGCGATGCCGATGGAGCCGACATCAACCGGTCCGGTGGCGTCACCGCCGCCGGCCGGGGCCACCCAGCGCTTGGTGGGGGTGACGTCCACGATCGTTTCGAAGGCCGTGGACGAACCATCGGTGCTGCGCTGCACGGTGAACGGAGTCGGACCCGACGCCTTGCGCACCGCGGTCACCATCTCCTCGAACGTGGCGACGGGCGTGCTGCCAACCTTGACCACCACATCGCCGGCCTGAATGCCGGCCACGGCGGCGGGCCCGATCCCGGTGCAGGTGCCGAGTTCGCCCCGGACGGTCTCGGCTTTTACGCAACTGGTCTCGCCGACCATCGCGGAGGTCGGGGGATGCAGGTTGGGTAGGCCCCACACCAGGGCGATCCCGTAGACCAGCACGAGGCCGATGACGAAGTTCATCGCCGGCCCGGCGAAGAGCACCGCGACCCGCTTCCACGTCTTCTGCCGGTACATCGCGTATTGCTCGTCCTCCGGCGCCAACTGGTCGACGGAGGTCATCCCAGCGATGTCACAGAAGCCGCCGAGCGGAATCGCCTTCACGCCGTACTCGGTGGATCCGAGCTTGTTGGGCCGAGTTGTCGACCACAGCGTGGGTCCGAAGCCCACGAAGTAGCGGCGCACCTTCATTCCGGTGGCCCGAGCGGCCCACATGTGGCCGCATTCGTGCAGCGCGACCGACAGCAGAATGGCCAGCGCGAAGAGCACGATCCCGACGGCGAACATCATTGCAGCGGTACTACCTCCTGTGCGGCGACGGCCATGACGTCGCGAGCGCGTTGACGAGCCCAGAGTTGGGCCTCAAGAACTTCCTCTACGGTAGCGGGTTCGGCGGACCACTGGCCGGCAGCGCTGCAGACGTCAGCGATTGTTCGCACAATCGCCGCGAAGCTGATACGTCCGGCCAGGAAGGCCGCGGCGGCCTCCTCATTGGCGGCGTTGTACACCGCGGGCAGGCATCCGCCGGTCTCGCCGGCCCGGCGGGCCAACGCGACGGCTGGGAACACCGCGTCGTCAAGCGGCTCGAACTCCCAGCTCGAGGCCAGGGTGAAGTCGCAGGCCAGGGCCGATCCGGCGACCCGGTCCGGCCAGCCCAAAGCCAGCGAGATCGGCAGTTTCATATCCGGTGGGCTGGCCTGGGCGATGGTCGATCCGTCGGTGAAGGTCACCATCGAGTGAATGATCGACTGGGGATGCACGACGACATCGATTCGCTCGTAGGGAACACCGAATAGCAGGTGGGTTTCGATCAGTTCCAGACCCTTATTCACCAGCGATGCGGAGTTCAGGGTGTTCATCGGTCCCATATTCCAGGTCGGATGCGCACCCGCCTGCTCGGGTGTCACCGCCTCCAGAGCGGCCGTCGACCAGCCACGAAACGGCCCTCCGGAGGCCGTGAGCACCAGTTTGGCCACCTCATCGGCACTGCCGGAGCGCAGGCACTGGGCCAGCGCGGAATGCTCGGAGTCCACCGGAACGATCTGACCCGGCCGGGCGGCCTTGACGACCAGTGGGCCCCCGGCCACCAGGGACTCTTTATTGGCCAGTGCCAACCGGGCACCGGTTTCGAGTGCGGCCAGGGTGGGTTGCAGTCCCAGCGCGCCGACCAGGGCATTGAGCACGACGTCGGCCTCGGTGTCGTAGATCAACCGGGTCGCGGCGTCCGGGCCGGTGTGGGTGACGTCGCCGATCTTCGCCGCCGCCGCCGGGTCGGCGACCGCGATGTTGCTGACACCGGTCTCGGCGCGCTGGCGGGCCAGCAGTTCGGGGTCACCGCCGCCGGCGGCCAGGCCGACGACCTCGAAACGGTCCGGATTGGCGGCGATGACCTCCAGTGCCTGGGTACCGATTGAACCGGTGCTGCCGAGGATCAGCACGCGCAGGCGGTCGGCGGCGGGGTTCACGACATCATTGTGCCGGTACCCGGGATGTCCAGACCGGGCGGGACCGACGACGATTTTTGCGGTGTGACCGCACTCACAGCGGCCAGTCCAGGTAGCATCGTGCAACGAACGACTCAAGCGGCCGCTAATCGGCGCGCCGCCCCTCGAAAAACCATATGGAGAACCAACACATGATTTCTCAGCGTTCAGTGCTCACCGCCGCGGGTCTGGCCGCCGTTGCGGCATTGTCGGTCGTCGGCTGTTCCACCGCGACCAAGGAAACCGCCACGTCGATGACCGACAAGGCCTCCTCCGCGGTCGATTCCGCCACCTCGGCGGCGTCCTCGGCGATTGCCGCCCCGGCTTCCGGCGACCCGGTTGGCGCCGGCTGCGCCGCCTATGCCGCGGCGAATCCGTCCGGCCCGGGATCGGTGGCCGGCCTGGCCATGGACCCGGTCGCGACCGCCGCCGGCAACAGCCCGGTCCTGACCACCCTCACCTCGGCACTGTCGGGCAAGCTGAACCCGGACGTGAACCTGGTGGAGACACTGAACAATGGTGAGTTCACCGTTTTCGCTCCCACCGATGACGCGTTCGGCAAGCTCGACGCCGCCACCATCGAAAGCCTCAAGACCGACTCGGATCTGCTCTCCGGGATCCTGACCTACCACGTGGTGTCCGGCCAGGCCGACCCCTCGAAGGTCGTTGGCGAGCACACCACCCTCCAGGGTGACACCTTGGAGGTCACCGGCACCGGTGATGCGCTGATGGTCAACGGCGCTTCCGTCGTCTGCGGCGGCATCAAGACCGCCAACGCGACGCTGTACCTGATCGACACCGTGCTGACGCCGCCGGCCACCCCGGCGACAACGTCGATGGCGCCGTCGATGACCACTACGACAACGCCGTAGTACAGCGGCGGGATAACCCGCCACTGAATCCGGGAGGACCGGTCGCGAAAGCGGCCGGTCCTCTTGGCGTTTCGGGCGATTTCACCGACGGACCAATCCAACGGTGGGCCGACTCCGAATCACCACCGACCTAGCCCTCACGAGGGACACCCGAAAAAAGGAACTATCCGATGAAATCCACGACTGCCGTCCGCACCATCGTTACCACCGCCGCGACCATCTCCGGTCTGGCGTTGGCCGGTGCGCCCGCTGCCTCCGCCGACGTCCACCTGGTCGGACCCGGCTGCGCGGCCTACGCCGAGCAGGTGCCCACCGGACCCGGCTCGGTGGCCGGCCTCGCGACCGCACCGGTGGCGGTAGCGGCTTCCAACAGCCCGGTGCTGACCACCCTGGCGGCGGCGGTCTCCGGCCAACTCAACCCCGGCGTCAACCTCGTCGACACCCTTAACGGCGGCCAATTCACCGTGTTCGCTCCCGTCGACGCCGCCTTCGCGAAGATCGACCCGGCCACCATCGCCGCCCTCAAGGTCGACGCCCCCCTGCTCACCGACATCCTGACCTACCACGTCGTACCGGGTCAGCTGAACCCAAGCCAGGTGGTAGGCACCCAGCCGACCGCCGAAGGTGCCACCCTCACCGTCACCGGAACAGGCGACCACCTCCAGGTCAACGGAGCCAACGTGATCTGCGGCGGCATCCCAACCGCCAACGCCACGCTCTACCTCATCGACACCGTGCTGCTGCCCCCGGCGAACTAGGCGCGCGGCACTGCGTCGGATCGGTGTGGGTGCTGGCGCGCAGGCACCCCACCGGTCCCAGGACAGCTGAACCCAGGGCAACATAGTGGGCATGCCGTCTTCGTTGCCGACCGCGCTGCTGTGGTTTCGCCGCGATCTGCGCCTGGGCGATCTGCCGGCACTGACCGATGCCGCTGCCGATGGCAGCGCGGTGCTGGCCTGTTTTGTCCTCGATCCGCGGTTGGAGGCCAGCGCCGGGGCCCGACGCCTGCAGTTCCTCGGCGACTCCCTGCGCGCGCTGAACGAGGCCCTGGGCGACCGACTGCTGATTACTCGCGGGCGTCCGGAAGTTCAGATCCCACAGATCTGCGCGGCCATCGGCGCCCGCCGGGTGCACATCTCGGCAGACTTCAGCCCGTTCGGGATTCGCCGCGACGAGGCGGTCGCCGAGGCGCTTTCCGAGGTGCCACTGGTCGCCACCGGGTCGCCTTATCTGGTGTCGCCCGGGCGGGTGACCAAGGACGACGGAAGCCCCTACAAGGTGTTCACGCCGTTCTTCCGGCGCTGGCGTGAGATCGGCTGGCGGGCCCCCGCGCAATCCGACCCCGCAACGGTCGAGTGGATCGACCCCGACGGCGTGGCCGCACTCCCTCCCCGCGTACCAGCGCCGAACCCCGCTGTGCCACTGGACTATCCGGCCGGCGAGGCTGCGGCGCGGCAGCGTTGGACCGAGTTTCTCGCCCAGGGCATGGCGCACTACGCCACCGATCGGGACCGACCTGACAAACCCGGAACCAGCCGGATGTCAGCACACCTGAAGTACGGCACCATCCACCCGCGCACCATGGCGGCCGACCTCGATTCGCCTGATTCCGGACCCGCTGCCTACCTACGCGAGTTGGCGTTCCGAGACTTCTACGCCGCAGTGCTGCACCAGTGGCCGCGCAGTGCGTGGCACAACTGGAACCCGAACTTCGACGCCATCGAGACCGACACCGACGCAGCCGCCGGGGTGGCGTTCGAGGCGTGGAAGCAGGGCCGCACCGGTTACCCGATCGTCGACGCCGGCATGCGCCAACTCGCCGAGACCGGCTTCATGCACAACCGGGTCCGGATGATCGTCGCGTCGTTTCTGGTCAAGGATCTCCACCTGCCGTGGCAGTGGGGGGCACGCTGGTTCCTCGACCAGCTCGTCGACGCCGACGTGGCCAGTAATCAGCACGGCTGGCAGTGGGCGGCGGGCACCGGAACCGACGCCGCACCGTACTTCCGGGTATTCAACCCGACCACCCAGGGCGAGAAATTCGACCCTGCCGGTGACTACGTCCGGCGCTGGGTGCCCGAACTCGCTGAGGCGGCCGAGGTGCACAAGCTGACCGCCGGACGTCCCGCCGGATACCCGGAGCCGGTGGTCGATCATGGCGCCGAACGCGCCGAAGCACTGCGGAGATACGGGCTGATCCGCTGAGCAAGGTGTGAAACAATCAGGATCAGGAACTAGTCGACGGGAGCCGAGATGGCAAACACCGAGGTCGAGCGTTATTCGGAGGTCGATACCGCCGACGTGCCCTCCGCGGCCTGGGGTTGGAGCAAGATCACCTACCGGACCTGGTACGCGCTGGGGATCTTCATCGTCGTGTTCCTCCTCGGGATGATGCACGGCAATCATGTCGGCCACGTGGAGAACTGGTTCCTGGGTCTCTTCGCCGGCGGGACCGCCTTCGTGATCATTCGCGACTGGATCATGCGCCGTCGCGGCATGCTGCGCTAGAAGTCAGCGGCGAGTTGACCGCAGGCGGCCGCGATCTCGCGGCCACGGGTGTCGCGCACCGTGCACGAGACACCCTGCGCTAACACCCCTCGGACGAACTCCTTCTCGACCGCCTTCGGGCTGGCATCCCACTTGCTCCCCGGCGTCGGGTTGAGCGGAATCAGGTTGACATGTACTAGTGCACCCAGCGCGCGGTGTAACAGTGCGCCCAGCAGATCCGCCCGCCATCGCTGATCGTTGACGTCGCGGATCAGTGCGTACTCGATCGATACCCGACGGCCGGTCACATCGGCGTAGTAGCGGGCGGCATCGAGAACTTCGCTGATCTTCCAGCGATTGTTCACCGGCACCAGCGTGTCGCGCAGTTCGTCATCGGGGGTGTGCAGCGAGACCGCCAGCGTGACGCCGAGGCGCTCATCGGCCAGCTTGCGGATCGCCGGAGCCACGCCCACCGTCGATACCGTCACCGAGCGTGCGGAGATTCCGAAACCATCCGGTGGCGCCGCGGTAATGCGCTGCACGGCGGACACCACGCGGACGTAATTGGCCAACGGCTCGCCCATGCCCATGAACACGACGTTGGACAACCGGTCGCCACCCGGTTCTTTGCGAGGCGTGTCACGCACGGCGACCGCGGCGGCTCGAACCTGCTCGAGGATCTCAGCGGCGCTCAGATTGCGGGTGAGTCCGCCCTGGCCGGTCGCGCAGAACGGACAGGCCATGCCGCAACCGGCCTGCGAAGAAATGCACACCGTGTTGCGTCGTGGATAACGCATGAGTACGGACTCGAACGTCGCGCCATCGTGGCCGCGCCACAACGACTTTCGGGTGTCCCCCGCGTCGCATTCAACGTCGCGCACCAGCGAAAGCAGCGGCGGGAAAAGCGCGTCGCCGACCGCCGCACGCACCGCAGCCGGCAGATCCGTCATCTCGCGCGGGTCGGCGAGCAGCCGACCGTAATACTGCGCCGCGAGTTGCTTGGCGCGGAATGCGGGCAGGCCGAGGTCGGTCACTGCCGCGGCGCGTGCTCCGGCGTCGAGATCGCCGAAATGGCGAGGGGGCAGCCCGCGTCGTGGCGCTTCGAAGACCAGTTCCTGTTCCATCAGGCCAGCAACGTCAAGACGATCCAGGTGACCGCCGCCGACGGCAGCACGCCGTCGATCCGGTCCATCAGTCCGCCGTGGCCCGGCAGCAGAGTGCCCATATCCTTGATCCCGAGGTCGCGCTTGACCTGAGACTCGACCAGATCGCCGAGGGTGGCGGTCAGCACCAGCAGGACGCCCATCGCCACGCCCACCCAGGCGGGCTTGTGCATCAGAAAGACCACCGCGATCACCGCTCCGGTGGTGCCGCAGATCAGCGAACCCGCGAAACCCTCCCAGGACTTCTTCGGACTGATCGCCGGAACCATGCGGTGCTTGCCGAACAGCACACCGGCGGTGTAGCCGCCGATATCGGAGAAGGTCACGCCCAGCATGAGTGCGAAGACCCGCGCGTAGCCGTCGGACGGGTAGATCAGCAGCACGGCGAATGCTCCGCACAGCGGGATCCACGCCGCGATGAAGATGGTCACGGAGACATCGCGCAGATAGTTGATCGGCTGGCCCTGTAGTCCGTGGCTCAACAGCCGCCAGATCAGACAGACCAGCACTGTCGCGCCGAATCCACCCAGCGCTCCGGCCGGACCGAAGGGCCAGGTCAGCCAGATCATCGCCTGCCCACCCACGAGGAGCGGCAGCACCGGGATCGAGTAACCGGCCGTGCGAAGCCGTCGGACCACCTCGTGGGTGGCCACTGGCACCCCCACCGCCACCAACGCGACCCACAACCGCGGCGCGAACAGCAGGATCGCAATGATGGTGCCGCCCAACAGCAGGCTGACGGCGATTGCGGCGGGAAGGTCGCGGCCGGCCCGCGACGTCTTCGCCGGCTGTTCGGGTGCCTCAGGGGTCGAGCCCCCGGAGTCGGTGTCTGTCACAATCGCTCGCTGCCGGGGTCCTCAGACCTCGAGCAGTTCGCCTTCCTTGTGCTTGACGTGATCGTCGATCTGGGCGATGTACTGAGCGGTGGACTTGTCGAGGTCCTTCTCCGCGCGGCCCACCTCATCCTCGCCGGCCTCGCCGTCCTTGCGGATGCGGTGCAGTTCTTCCATTGCGCGACGACGGATATTGCGCACCGACACCTTGGCGTCCTCGCCCTTGGCTTTGGCCTGCTTGACCAGTTCGCGACGCCGTTCCTCGGTCAGTTGCGGGATGGACACCCGGATGATGTTGCCGTCGTTGGTCGGATTGACACCCAGGTCGGAGTTACGGATCGCGTCTTCGATCGGCTTCAGTTGGGATGCCTCATAGGGCTTGATCACGATCATCCGGGCTTCAGGCACGTTGATGCTCGTCATCTGCGTGATCGGCGTCGGAGTGCCGTAGTAATCGATCACGATGCGGGAGAACATACCGGGGTTGGCGCGCCCGGTTCGGATGGAGGACAGATCGTCGCGGGCGACCCCGACGGCCTTCTCCATCTTTTCCTCGGCATCGAAGAGAGCCTCGTCAATCATCCGCGCACCTCCTGCTCATCGCGTCGCTCGACATACTGCGTTCTCGTCACGGGGTGACGAGAGTTCCGATCTTCTCACCCGCGACCGCACGGGCGATATTTCCGTTGGTCAGTAGGTTGAAAACCAGGATCGGCATCCCGTTATCCATGCACAGGCTGAACGCGGTCGCATCTGCCACCCGTAGGCCGCGATCGATCACCTCACGATGGCTGATCTCGGTCAGCAATTCCGCAGCCGGATTGTCCCGGGGATCGTCGGTGAATACCCCATCGACGGCCTTGGCCATCAGCACCACCTCGGCACCGATCTCCAGGGCGCGTTGCGCCGCGGTGGTGTCGGTGGAGAAGTACGGCAACCCCATGCCGGCGCCGAAAATCACCACCCGGCCCTTCTCTAGATGCCGGCGGGCACGCAGCGGAAGGTAGGGCTCAGCGACCTGTCCCATGGTGATAGCCGTCTGCACCCGGGTGACGATTCCCTCTTTCTCCAGGAAGTCTTGGAGCGCAAGGCTGTTCATCACGGTGCCGAGCATGCCCATGTAGTCCGAGCGGGTGCGTTCCATGCCGCGCTGCTGAAGCTGCGCGCCCCGGAAGAAGTTGCCGCCGCCGATCACCACGGCCACCTGCACACCGCTGCGGACGACTTCGGCGATCTGGCGGGCGACCTGTGCCACCACATCGGGGTCCAGGCCCACCGAGCCGCCGCCGAACATCTCGCCGCCAAGTTTGAGTAGGACCCGCGAATAGCCCGCGCCGGATCCGTTGGTGCCCGCCGACTCGCCCATCGAACTCCTCACCACGCCTGTCCTGCTTTAAACGGTCGCCTCGGCCTGAATCCGCGGCCACGGCTTGGCCGCCTCGAGTTCGAAAGCCAGTTCCAGCAACCGGCGCTCGTGTCCGAGCGGAGCACTAAACATCATGCCGATCGGCATGCCGGCGTCGGACTGCCCCATCGGCAACGAGATCGCCGGTTCCCCGGTGGCGTTCTGCAGCGGTGTGAACGCTACCCAGTCCACCAGCCGATCCATCACCTGCTGGTAGTCGGCCGTGGGGTCGAGATGGCCGATGCGCGGCGTCTCCTCGGCCAGGGTCGGCATCAGTAGGACGTCGTAGTCGCGGTAGAGCCGTTCGGTAACTTTGCGCAACCGGCGCAACCGGGTGATGGCCAGCGGCAGCCGATGCAGGTTGCGGGTCGCGTGACGGTCAAGCCCGAGGGTCAGGTTGTCGAGGCGCTCGCGGTCGAAGCTCGGCCCGAAGGTGCGCTTCCCGGTCCGCACCAGTGCCATCGCCATGGAGGCCCAGTAGAGCAGGAAGTCCTCGGCGAAGGTCTCCGGGATCGGGCTGGAATCCAGGTGGGTAACCCGGTGGCCGAGTCCCTCGAGTAGTGCGGCGGTCTGCAGGGCCTGATCGCGAATCGCCGGACTGCTGTCCCGATTCAGCGATCGGATCACCACCGCAACCCGCAGTCGATCGCGACCGGGTCCGGTCACCGCGCCGATCGGCAGCAATGATCGATTGCGCCAGATCCGCTCGCCCTCACGATAGAACGCGGCGGTGTCGCGCACTGAGCGGGTCAGCACCCCATCGTGGACGATCCGCACCGGCATCTGGCGGGTCAACTTGTCCAGTGGCAGCCTGCCGCGCGAGGGTTTGAGGCCTACCAGGCCATTGCAGGCGGCAGGGATCCGGATCGAGCCGCCACCGTCGTTGGCGTGCGCGATGGGCACCACCCCGGCGGCGACGAAGGCGCCCGAGCCCGACGATGACGCTCCCGCGGAGTAGTCGGTGTCCCACGGGTTGCGCACCGCACCGATGCGCGGGTGTTCGGCGGACGCGCTGAACCCGAACTCCGAGAGTTGTGTCTTACCGAGCGGGATCAAGCCGGTCGCCAGGTAGAACTTGGCGAAATCGCCGTGGTAGTCCTGCAGTCGCGGATCCCATGCGTCGGTGCCCTGCATGGTCGGCATGCCCGCGACGTCGACGTTGTCCTTGATGAACGTCGGCACGCCGTCGAAGTACCCGCCGACGCGAGCACCCGAGGCAGCCCGCGCGCGGGCCTGATCGAAGGCTTCGTGTGCCAGGCCGTTGAGCATCGGATTCACCGCAGCGGCACGGCTTATCGCGGCCTCCACCAACTCCGCCGACGAGACCCGGCCGGTGCGCAGGGCATCGACCATGGCGACCGCATCGAGATCGCCGAGCGCATCGTCGCCGAAGGCGCTTACCCTCCGCATGGTCGTTGCATCCCGCTCAGGCCTGGCCCACCTCGAAGCGGACGAACCGGGTCACGGTCACGCCGGCTTCATCGAGAAGGGTCTTGACGCTCTTCTTGTTGTCGGACACCGAGGGCTGATCGAGTAGCACCACGTCCTTGTAAAAACCGGTGACGCGACCGTCAACGATCTTCGACAGCGCAGCTTCGGGCTTGCCCTCAGCCTTGGCCGTCTCCTGCGCGACGCGTTTCTCGGCCGCCACAAGATCTGCGGGAACGTCGTCACGGGTCAGGTACTTGGCCTTCAGCGCCGCGATCTGCAGGGCCACCGTGTGCGCGGCGTCCCTGCCCTTTTCAGCATCACCGGATTCGAACTCGACCAGCACGCCCACCGCGGGGGGCAGATCGGCGGCACGCTTGTGCAGGTAGGTTTCGACGTTGCCACCGAAGTACTGGACCCGGCGCAGCACAAGTTTCTCGCCGATCTTGGCCGAGAGTTCGGCGATGGTCTCCTCAACGGTTTTATCGCCGATCTTCGCCGCGTTGAGGGCGTCGACATCGGCGGCTTCGGCGGCCAGCGCGGCGTCGACGACCTGCTCGGCGAGCTTCTGGAACTCGGCGTTCTTGGCCACGAAGTCGGTCTCGGAGTTGAGCTCGATCAGCGCTCCACCCTTGGCGGCCACCAACCCCTCGGCGGTGGCGCGCTCGGCGCGTTTGCCGACGTCCTTGGCCCCCTTGATCCGTAGAGCCTCGACTGCCTTGTCGAAATCACCTCCGTTGGAGGCGAGTGCATTCTTGCAATCGAGCATTCCCGAACCGGTGAGTTCGCGAAGTCGCT